>JANPMU010000072.1:0-8149 GCA_031427095.1 Sphingomonas sp. | reverse complement strand
CGGCAAGCGAGTCGGCTTCATGCGTGACGCCACTCCTCCGCACTCGCTGGTGGCGACGATGACCGGGGCCGGCTTGCTGTGGGTTGGCTGGTTCGGGTTCAATGCCGGGTCCAACCTCGAAGCCAACGGCGGCGCCGCGATTGCGATGATGAACACCTTTGTCGCGCCCGCTGCGGGCGCGCTGATGTGGATGCTCGCCGAACGGATTGCCTCGGGCAAGGCGTCGATGCTCGGCGGGGCTTCGGGCGCGGTCGCCGGCCTGGTCGCGGTTACCCCCGCTGCGGGAACGTCGGGGGTTCTCGGATCGATTGCGCTCGGTGCGATCGCGGCGCTCGGCTGCTATGCGTTTGTCGCGCAGGTCAAGCACCGCTTCAAGCTTGACGATACGCTCGACGTGTTCGGAATCCACGGTATCGGCGGGATCATCGGATCGGTCGGAACCGGAATTGTCACCTCGCCCGCGCTGGGCGGCTTCGGCAAGCCGGATTTCTCGATCGCGGCACAGACGGTAATCCAGCTCGAGGCGGTGGGAATCGCCATTGCGTGGTCGGCAATCGGATCGGTGATCGCCTTTGCGATCGTCAAGATGGTCATCGGCCTGCGAGTCGGACAGGATGCCGAGCGCGAGGGTCTCGACATCAATGATCACGGTGAGCGCGCGTATAATTTCTGAGACCCCACCGGGGCATGCAGAATTAGCGCTTGCGTGACGGGCAGCGCTGCAGCAAGCATTGTTGCAGCGCAGCATCCGTTTGGGTTGATTGCGCCTGGATAACCAGCAATGATCGGAACGCCGACCAAACAGGGCCTATACGACCCGCGCCACGAACATGATTCGTGCGGCGTTGGCTTTGTTGCGCATATCAGAGGCGAGAAATCCGCCGGGATCATCCGCGACGGGCTCCAGATTCTCGCCAATCTCGATCATCGCGGCGGGGTCGGCGCCGACCCGCTGAGCGGTGATGGTGCCGGCTGCATGATCCAGCTGCCCGACGCGTTGCTGCGCGATTGGGCGCGGGCGCAGGCGATCGAGCTCCCCCCGCCGGGCGATTATGCCGTTGGCATGTGCTTCCTTCCGCAAGAGGAAAAGGCGCGCGAAGCGGCGATCGGCCAGCTTGAGCGTCTGGTCGCGATCGAAGGGCAAGTCTTCCTGGGCTGGCGCGACGTGCCGGTCGATGCCGGTCATTTGAGCGCGAGCGTCACCGCGACGATCCCGGTTATCCGCCAGGCGATCATCGGTCGCGGCCCGCGCGTCGCCGACCAGGACGCGTTCGAACGCAAGCTGCTGGTCATCCGCAAACAGGTTCTCAACCCGTTGCTCGCGCTGGCGGAAAGCAAGCATCTGCCCCACCTCGCCGATTTCTATATCGCCAGTTTGTCAAGCCGGACGCTCGTCTACAAGGGCCTGCTCCTGGCCGACCAGCTTGGGACATTTTATACCGACCTGGTCAATCCGCTGACCGTGTCGGCGCTGGCGATGGTCCATCAGCGCTTTTCGACCAACACGTTTCCGTCATGGAAGCTGGCGCACCCCTATCGCTTCATCTCGCATAACGGCGAGATCAATACGGTTCGCGGCAATATCAATTGGATGAACGCACGGAGGCGGACGATGGAATCGCCGTTGCTCGGTGCCGACCTCGCCAAGATGTGGCCGCTCATTCCGCACGGCCAGTCGGATACCGCAAGCTTCGACAATGCGCTCGAATTACTCGTCGCGGGCGGTTACTCGCTGGCGCATGCGATGATGCTGTTGATGCCTGAAGCGTGGGCCGGCAATGCCGGAATGGATCCGGCGCGGCGCGCCTTCTACGAATATCATGCGGCGCAGATGGAGCCGTGGGATGGTCCCGCGGCGATCGCTTTCAGCGACGGTCGCCAGATCGGCGCGATGCTCGACCGCAACGGGCTGCGTCCGGCGCGCTTCACCTTGACCGCCGACGACCGACTGATCCTGGCATCGGAAAGCGGCGTGCTCGACATTCCGGAAGAGATGATCGTCCGCAAATGGCGGCTCGAGCCAGGCCGGATGCTGCTGATTGACCTCGAACAGGGGCGGATCATCGACGATGAGGAAATCAAGTCGACCCTCGCCAACGCCGAACCTTATGCCGATTGGCTCAACGAGACGCAGATCAAGCTCGAGGAGCTCCCCCCTGTTGCTGCCGAGCCTGGCGGCGCGAATGGTCAGCTGGTCGAGCGGCAGCGGGCGTTCGGCTATACCGAGGAAGACCTCAAGCTGATCCTCGCGCCGATGGCTGCGGGCGAGGATCCGCTCGGGTCGATGGGCACCGATACTCCGCTTGCGGTTTTGTCGCGGCGTCCGCGCTTGTTGTTCGATTATTTCAAGCAGAACTTCGCCCAGGTGACCAACCCCGCGATCGACCCGATCCGCGAGTCGATGGTCATGTCGCTGGTCTCGATCATCGGCCCGCGGCCCAATTTATTCGGTCACCATGCCGGCACATTCAAGCGGCTCGAAGTCGCCCAGCCGATCCTGTCGAACGAAGATCTGGCCAAGATCCGCTCGATTCGCGACGTGGTCGACGGCGCGTTCCGTACCGCGACGCTCGATGCGACGTGGACCGGCGGCTCGGGCCAGGCGCTGGAGGCCGCGTTGCAGCGGCTGTGCTGGGAAGCGACCGAGGCGGTGCTGGCCGACATCAACGTGCTGATCCTGTCGGACCGTGCGGCGGGGCCCGACCGAATCCCGATTCCCGCGGCGCTGGCCACGGGCGCGGTCCATCATCAGCTCATCCGCCAGGGCCTGCGGGTCCAGACCGGACTGGTGGTCGAGACCGGCGAAGCGCGCGAGGTCCATCATTTCTGCGTCCTCGCGGGCTATGGCGCCGAAGCGATCAACCCCTATCTCGCGTTCGAGAGTTTGGACGCGATGGGCGCGGGGCCCACGGGCGCGAGCAAGTTCATCGCCGCAGCCGGAAAGGGCCTGCTCAAGGTCATGTCCAAAATGGGCATCTCGACTTTCCAGAGCTATTGCGGCGCGCAGATTTTCGATTCGATCGGACTGTCGAGCGGTCTGGTCGAGCGCTATTTCACCGGCACCGCGACGACCATCGAAGGCGTCGGGATCGATGCCATCGCGGAGGAGTGCGCGCGGCGCCACCGCCACGCTTATCGCATCGGGTCGGGCAAGGCGCTCGATTTTGGCGGGCTCTATGCCTTTCGTGTGCAGGGCGAGGATCACGCCTGGACCCCCGACACCATCGCCGATTTGCAACATGCCGTGCGCGGCAATGTCCACGCCAATTATCTGAACTTCGCCAAAGCGATCAATCAGCAGGGTCGCGACCGGCTGACGATCCGCGGGCTGCTTGATTTCAAGCCAGCCGGACCGCCGGTGCCGATCGACGAGGTCGAACCCGCCGTCGAAATCGTCAAGCGCTTCACCAGCGGCGCGATGAGCTTCGGGTCGATCAGCCGTGAGGCGCATACCACGCTGGCCATCGCCATGAACCGCATCGGCGGGCGCTCCAACACCGGCGAGGGCGGCGAGGAAGTCGACCGTTTCACGCGGCTCCCCAACGGCGATTCGATGCGCTCGGCGATCAAGCAGGTCGCGTCGGGACGGTTCGGGGTGACCGCCGAATATCTGGTCAACGCCGACGAGATCCAGATCAAGATCGCGCAGGGTGCCAAGCCGGGCGAGGGCGGACAATTGCCCGGCCACAAGGTCGACCGGCACATCGCGACGGTGCGCCACTCGACCCCCGGCGTGGGGCTGATCTCACCCCCGCCGCACCATGACATCTACTCGATCGAGGATCTTGCCCAGCTGATCTACGACCTCAAGGCGGTCAATTCGGCGGCGCGCGTGTCGGTCAAGCTGGTGTCGTTGCGCGGTGTCGGGACGGTCGCGGCGGGGGTCGCCAAGTCGATGGCCGACCATGTTACCATCGCCGGCTACGAAGGCGGCACCGGCGCCGCGCCCTTGACCTCGCTGACCCATGCCGGACTGCCATGGGAAATCGGGCTGGCTGAAACCCAGCAGACGCTGGTGCTCAACGGGCTTCGCGGGCGGATCCGGGTCCAGGCCGATGGCGGACTGCGCACCGGGCGCGATGTCGCGATTGCCGCGATCCTCGGCGCCGACGAATTTGGTTTCGCGACGGCGCCGTTGATTGCTGCGGGCTGCATCATGATGCGCAAGTGCCACCTCAACACCTGCCCGGTCGGCATCGCCACCCAGGACCCCTTGCTCCGCGCGCGCTTCACCGGCCAGCCCGAACATGTCATCAATTATTTCTTCTTCGTCGCGGAAGAGCTGCGCGAAATCATGGCCTCGCTCGGGCTGCGAACGGTCGATGCCATGATCGGTCGGCCCGAACTGCTCGAACCCCGTTCGGCCAGCTTTGATCATGATCCGCGCGGGATTGTCCTCGATGCCTTGCTATACTCACCCGCTGCGGAATCGAACGCGCCGCGCTTCCATAGCGAGCCCCGCCAAGCTGAGCCCGCAGCGATGCTCGACCAGGACCTGATCACGGCGGCCGCTCCGGCGCTCGATCGCGGCGAGGCGGTTGTCATCGACCGCACGATCCGCAACGTCGATCGAAGCGTGGGTGCGATGCTGTCGGGCGTGATTGCGCGCCGCTTTGGTCACGCCGGACTGGCCGATGGCAGCATCCACGTCCGCCTGGACGGCACTGCCGGGCAAAGCTTCGGTGCGTTTCTGGCGAATGGCGTGACGCTGGAACTGACCGGCGATTGCAATGATTATGTCGGCAAGGGGCTGTCGGGCGGGAGGATCATCGTCCGCCAGCCCGCGCAAGCAAAGCGCGATGCCGCAGCCAATATCATCGTCGGCAATGCGGTGCTTTATGGCGCGATCGCTGGTGAGGCGTTCCTCAACGGGATCGCAGGCGAACGCTTCGCAGTGCGCAATTCGGGTGCGGTGGCGGTGGTCGAAGGCGCCGGCGATCATGCGTGCGAATATATGACCGGCGGAACGGTCGTCATCCTCGGCCCGGTCGGGCGTAACTTCGCCGCCGGAATGTCGGGCGGGGTCGCCTATGTCTACGATCCGGATGCAAGGCTCGCCGCCGTGTGCAACCCCGCCGCTGTCGCCGCGCTGTCGCCGATCGCACCGGCGGAGAACGGCACTGCGGCCGACCTCGCCGATCCCTTGCGCTTCGATGCGGAGCGTCTGGCTGGGCTGGTCCAGCGGCATTTCGACCTGACCGGAAGCGCTCGGGCGCATACGCTGCTGGACAATTGGGCGGTCGCACTCGGCCATTTCGTCAAGCTGGTGCCGCCCGAATATCGCCGCGCTTTGCTTGAACTCGAAACCGCCGACACCCCGTTGGTCGAGGCGGCGGAGTAAGACGATGACGCGCCCCACCGCCTTCCTCGAAATCGATCGCCACGAGCGCGCGCTGGCGCCGGTGCCCGAGCGCGTGACGCACTGGCACGAGTTCATCGCGCCCCCATCCGTGCCCGAGGTTCGCGCGCAAGCGTCGCGCTGCATGGAATGCGGGATTCCGTTCTGCCACACCGGCTGCCCGGTCAATAATCTTATCCCCGACTGGAACGACCTCGTCAGCCTGGACGATTGGCGCGGCGCGCTGGAGCAGCTTCACTCGACCAATAATTTTCCCGAATTCACCGGTCGCGTCTGCCCCGCGCCGTGCGAGGCGGCGTGCACGCTCAACCTCGTCGACGCACCGGTGACGATCAAGTCGATCGAATGCGAGATCATCGACCGCGGGTGGCGCGAAGGCTGGATCGCTCCGCAAATGAGCCAGCGCGGCACCGGACGGCGGATCGCGGTGGTCGGGTCGGGCCCTGCGGGTCTCGCCTGTGCCCAACAACTTGCTCGACTCGGGCATGCCCCGACCGTGTTCGAAAAAAGCGACCGGATCGGCGGGCTGCTGCGCTATGGAATCCCTGATTTCAAGCTCGAAAAGATGCAGATCGACCGCCGTATTGCCCAGATGGAGGCCGAAGGCGTGGTGTTCCGGCCCAACATCCATGTCGGGGTCGATGTCCCGGTCGAGCGGCTGCTTGATGAATATGACGTGCTCGTCCTCGCCGGTGGTGCCGAACAGCCGCGCGAGCTCGACATTCCCGGCCGTGAGCTCGGCGGGGTGTACCAGGCGATGGACTTCCTTACCCAACAGAACCGCCGCAATGCTGGCGACGACGAGGGTCGCGCGGCGCCTGCCGGGACGATTTCGGCGGCGGGCAAGCATGTTGTGGTCATTGGCGGCGGCGACACCGGATCGGATTGCATCGGCACATCGCACCGCCAGGGCGCGGCGTCGGTCACTCAGCTCGAAATCATGCCCGAGCCTCCGCTCAAGGAGAATAAGGCGCTGGTGTGGCCGCACTGGCCGATGAAAATGCGAACCTCCTCGTCGCAGGAGGAAGGCGCGACCCGCGAATTTTCGGTTATGACCAATCGCCTGTCTGGCAAAGACGGGCAGGTTACCACGCTCCACTTTGAACGGGACGGCCAGGCGCTCACGCTCGACGCGGATCTGGTCTTGCTGGCGATGGGCTTCACCGGCGCTCGCGGCGAGGAAGTGCTTCGTCAATGCGGCATAGCGCTCGACGAACGGGGGACTATTCGCGCCGACCGCAAGACCTATCTCGCCGGACCGCGCATCTTCACCTGCGGCGACATGCGGCGCGGCCAGTCGCTGGTCGTATGGGCCATCCGCGAAGGCCGCGAATGCGCCGCTGCGATTCACGAAACATTCTGAGCCAAGACAAGGATTCGATCGGGAAATCAGAGGCCGTGTTTCGCGACGGCCTATTGATACCACCACCCTGCGCACGCTATCGGTTGACGATAAGCGAAGAGGAGCATCAATGCCAAAGGTGACTGTCTGCGACAGGGCGGGCGTCGAAACCCAAATCGAGGGTCAAGACGGACTGAGCGTGATGGAGGTCCTGCGCGACGGAGGGGTCGACGAAGTGCTCGCATTGTGCGGCGGATGCTGCTCGTGCGCGACGTGCCATGTCTATGTCGATCCGGAGTTTGCGGATCGCCTGCCCGCGATGAGCGAGGACGAACATGATTTGCTCGACAGTTCGGACCATCGTGATGCGCGCTCTCGCTTGTCGTGTCAGATCCCGCTGACCGACGCGCTTGATGGCCTGCGCGTGACTGTCGCTCCCGAAGACTAAGGCTGGCCCGCCATTTTTCAATCATGCTCGGCGGATAGCGCGTGACCGCCGCGCTCCTCGTGCTTTAGGCTGACGCAATGACCGACCCAGCAGCCTTGTCGCCACCCGCCGACGCGATCACCCGCGCCGATGTCGTCATCGTCGGTGCCGGTCACGCCGGCGCTCAACTTGCCGTCGCACTTCGCCAGCGCCATTTTGAAGGCAGCATCCTGCTGATCGGCGCCGAGCCCGAATTGCCTTATGAGCGGCCGCCCTTGTCAAAGGATTATCTGGCGGGCGAAAAATCGTTCGAGCGGATCCTCATTCGCCCCGCCGGATTCTGGGTCGAGAGGCGGATCGACATGCGCCTCGGCAGCACTGTCACCCAAGTCGATTCCGCCGCGCACAGCGTTACCACCGATGATGGATCGATCATCGGCTATGGCAGCCTGGTGTGGGCGACCGGCGGGAGCCCGCGACGGCTGAGCTGTACCGGCCACGACCTGACGGGCGTCCATGCTGTCCGGACGCGTGCCGATGTCGACCGGATGATCGCCAAACTGCCCGCGGTCGATCGCGTGATCGTGATCGGCGGGGGCTACATCGGCCTTGAGGCCGCCGCCGTCCTCGCCAAGCTTGGCAAGTCGGTGATGGTGTTCGAAGCGCTCGAGCGGGTTCTCGCCCGAGTCGCCGGCGAAGCCTTGTCGCGCTTTTACGAGGCCCAGCATCGCGCTCACGGCGTCGACGTCCGGACCGAGGTCGCGGTCGCGTGTATCGAGGGCCGCGATGGCGTCGTCACAGGCGTCAGACTGGCCGACGGCACGGTTCATGATTGCGAGATGGTAATCGTCGGCATCGGCATCGAACCCGCAGTTGCACCCTTGCGTGCGGCCGGCGCCGAAGGCGGCAACGGTGTCCGGGTCGATGCGCATTGCCGGACCAGCCTGCCCGACGTGTTCGCGATCGGCGACTGCGCGCAACACGCCAATGATTTCGCCGACGGGGCCGCGATCCGGCTCGA
>JANPMU010000071.1:0-5587 GCA_031427095.1 Sphingomonas sp. | reverse complement strand
AAACCATTTGTAATGCTGGTTCAGGCCCCAGATTCGCGTGCCCCAGCTATGGTCGCGCTGCATGAAGTGGTTGAGCTCATAGCTTTTGCCATCGACCACCAGCGTTCCCGTCAGGCGTCCGTGCTGCTCGGTCCGATCGTCCGCATAATAAGACGGGCATCCGTCCTTATGCGAGCTGAAGGCATAGACGGGATGGATGGCTTCGTAATGACAATCGATAGTGACGCGCTCGCCCGTGAAGCTCAGGTCGACCGATTTGTGCGGTTCGCCAAGGCGCATCGTCAGCCCCCGCACGCGCCAGTCGTGGAAGTCCATATTGTCGGGGACGGCCTCGGCCTCGAAGCGTTCCTGGATGGACTCGCCGACGCCAGAGCCGAACAGGACCACCGCGGAACCGGCCGTGCCGTCATTGTTGACCCACGGGTAAAGAAAGCCGCCGATGCCATGTTCGGGCAGCTCGAACATGAACGCTGCGGCCTCGCGGCAATGCGGTTCGGGACGAAGCGCATGGCGATTGTCGTCCGCGTCGGGAACGGCAGGAAGGTCGGTAATGATGTCGTCAAAGTTCATGGCGCGAGGCTCCTGATCCGGATTGTTCGTGTGCAGTGTTTTTGTCGTGCGGCGGCGCCTGTGGTGCGACCAGCCGATCGTGCAATGCGCGAAGGCGGACCGGATCCAGTCCGACCTCATGTTCGAGGTACGAACCAGCCGAGCCGAAGCTTTCGTCGATCGCCTCCAGACTGGCCGCGAGATATTCGGGTGCGACGCTGACGAGCGTGTCGAGCGCATGCCCGGGAACGTCGCGGCACAAATTCTCGCCGGCGAAGCGGGCCGTGGCCGCGCGAACGCGATTGCTGATGCGGTCGTTGGTGGCCAGATAGTCGGCCATGATCGCGTCGGTCTCGACACCCAAAGCGCTAAGGATCATCGCGCACACGAAGCCGGTGCGATCTTTCCCTGCGGTGCAATGGATCAGGACGGGCAGGTCGCCGTCGGCCAGGCGGGCAAAAATGCGGGAAAGGTGGGGCGCTGCGGCGTGCGGCAATTCGCGGTAAATACCAAGCATCATGGCTCGGGCTGCGCTTGCGCTCGGATCAGCGCGCAGCGCCTCCCACAGCCGCGTCTTTCCCCGGAGTCTACCGAGGATGTCGAGTTCGACGCACTCGGTTTCTGCCGCAGTCCACCAGGCGTTGGGCAGATGATTGCGTTCGCTGCTACCTCGCAAGTCACAGACCAGCGCCATACCAATGCTGGCCAGCAACGCTGCATCGGGATCGGCCGGTTCGATGATCGCTTCGGATCGGTAAAGCAGGCCCGTCCGCACGCGCCTGCCGTCGCGGGTCGCCTGCCCCCCGAAGTCGCGAAAATTGGGTGCCGTCGCAATCCGCATTGGCCGTGCCGGGGCGCCGCTCGCTCCACCGCTGCGAAGGTCACTGCTTACGACTGCGTCAGTAACGGGAACGGATCGCATCACGATGGCGGGTCAAATAGGCACGGCTTAAGCCTAATTGCTGAACGCCGTGCCCGATCAGGTCGCCGTGCGCCACCCGCAGTGAGGATTGGAGGTAGGTATTGGACGGATAGGCCGCCCAGTAGCAGCTGTTGACGGTGGAATAAGTGAAGGCGAATTGCTTGCCGCGGATGTCGGTTACCTCCAGCGAGCCGCCCATGGGGACCGCCTTTCGATAGTCCTGGTTGCCGCTTGATGCGGTCAGCCCATAGACCTGCCCATGTTCGAGAATGTAGCCGCTGATGTGCGGTCCCATTTCGGTGCGCGTCGCGATGTCGTGGCCCGTGAACAGATGGCAGGTAAGCGCCTCGCCGAAGCTTGCATGCCACCAGATGACCGGCGAATTGTCGCGTTCGGCCCGGGGGCCCCAGCTGCGATCGCCGGTCTCGACGCAATCGACGGCATAGCGCTTGCCGCGCACCGTCAATTCGCCGCGGATGCGGTAGGTGACCTCGTAATGCCCGGACCACGACGTATCCCACGCCGGTCCACCGCGCACCGCCACCATCGGATCCATTGCCGGATCATTGATGTCATAAGGTTCGTGAAGCGCGACATAATCGAGGTGGAAGCTTGTGTCGTCGAAGCCGTCATAATCGACCCGATAATGCTTGAGCGGCACGACGGCCTTGATTGCCAGACCGTTGGGCAACGAGAAGTCGAGGAGACTCTTCGGGCAGGGCAAATGCTGCATGTTGTCGATGTAGGCCTGCTCTTCCCACAGGTCGGTAATGCGGTCCATGATCGTGATGTCCGCCGCGCATACGCCCAACATGGGGCGCGTGACGACGTAAATGACGACGTTGATATTTTCTTGCGGGACGACGAAGGGCAAAGCGAGCGTTTCAACCCATTGCCAATCACTGTCTGGCTTGAAATGAAATTCAGCGTCTTCTGGTCGGATCATGCTGTTCCCTTCCCGGTTTGCGTGCCTGCCCCCCACGATCAGAAGGTCAGCACGCCCCTGATGCTGCTGCCCCGATCGATTATCTCCGCAGACTGCGGATCGACGATGGTGATCTGCTGAATCGCGAACGGCGCGTTGGCGGTTGCGGTAACAGCGACGAGAGCTTCAACCACGATGAGTCTCCAATCCAGGAGCAGGTGACAAGAGATTAATCCCCACTGTCGAACCCGAAAGGTGCGAACCAGGCGCGATCCTTGGCGACGCGTCGTGTCTCGTGCGCCAGGATGAGGCGGCTCATCCGACTGCGGGTTGCCGCGTCACCGTCCGCCGCGACCGCATTGACGAGCGCCGCGATTTCGGCGTGGATGGTGATGCGCGCCGTGCGGATCTCGGCCGGTCCCTCCGTCCCCGTCACCTTGGCGACGGTATTGGTCAGGATCGCTGCGGCGGATCCGGTCTTCGGTCCACCTGCACAGCCGCTCAACGCCTCGCCTAAAGCGCGGGCATCCGCCAGTTCTTCCGCCTCATACGACGCGATGGTGTCGAACTGGGCACGCAGGATCTGGAGGTGGCCAAGCGACAACTCCACTTGTTCGCGGGCGAGTCCGGCTTCGGCGGGAAGCGAGGGCATGACGACGTCGGTCAGCGCGCGGACTACGCTGGCCAGGCGCTCGTCGGTCGATGGGATCATTGGGTCACCTCGGTCGACAAAAGTCGGCACAGGTCGCCCGCAAACAGAGGCGCCGTGGCAGCGATAAAGGTAAGCAGCACGTCCTGGTGATTGTGCTGCGCGCGCGCAGCGGCCAGTCCATTGCCAGCGGTGATGATGTAGCACTTCCACGACGCCATCACGTCATAAAAGTGCAGGGTCGCACGGTTGACCCGCCGACCGGACGCCTGCTCGTACGCGTTAATGAACTCATCGCGTTCAAAAAGATCGCCCGCTCGGAATTGTCCATTCTCGAAGATTCCGAAGGCCTGCATCAGGAACCAGCCGAGGTCCTCGTGATAGTCGCCAATCCTGGCCAGCTCCCAGTCGAGAATAGCGGTTATCTGGCCGCTATCCTCGTCAAACAGATAATTGCCCGTGCGGTAATCGCCATGGGTCATAACGAGTTCGTCGCATTCGGGTAGGTTATCGGTCAGCCATTGCTCGGTCAGCGAGAAAATCGGGCGCTCTTCGTACCGGTCGATCTGCCACATCGCCTTCCAGTAATTCAGCGACCACCGCGCGGCCTGCTTCGCGTCGGCGTCGGGAACATCGAAGCTCGGCAGGTCCGCGTTGCGCCAGTCGAACGCATGTATGGCGACAAGGTGGTCGAGGAACTGACCCTTGATCGTGGCGCGCAGGCGGTCACCGAACAAGGTGCCGAGCCCGCTCACTTTGAGCGAGGAGTCGGTCGGCTTGGTGACCCCGCCGACGAACTCCATGATGACGGCGGGACGGCCAAAAGCAATACCGTCGGGGTCGAGCCAGAGCGGGCGGGGCGCGGGAACGAGGCCCTGCATCGCCTCGAGAAGCTCAAATTCGCGTCGCCGATCGGTTTCGGTGATCGCTGCCAGCGGATCCATGCGCAGCACGAATTTCTCATCGCCGCTGTCCGCGCTCGAGAGCGAGAACAAGAATTGTTCCTTGGAAGCGCCGCCTCCCATGCGGCGGATGTCACTGACGCGACGCCCGGGACGTTCGACCTCGAAAAAGCGTTCCAGGGCGTTCAGCACGGACTCGGTGCTGCGCGCGCGGTAGGGCGGCTGCCCCTGAGTTCCCAATCGCCGCTCCACCACCTTGGCGGCTGCAGGTTCCATCTCCAACATACTAGCCATCTCAATAGGTTCCAATCGCTGCTGCATGTGCGCGTAGGCCGACGGCCAGAGATCCCCAGCGAGCCTAAGCCCGGCTTGCGATCGAAGCTTGCACGAGGGAGGTTTTCTCGCAATTGGAATTCGGCGCAAGCCATGGCCCTCGTGCGGGCGGAGAAATTGGCAGAGAAATCCGTCTCTTGACTGAGCTGGTCTCCTCCCGACCGAGGAGCGCCTGCTGCCACTGACTGTCGCTGAACCTGACCTCGGAACGCGTCGCTCCAGGTTGACCGGATTGCGCGATAGATGCGGTTGATAACGTCGAGCATGTGGCGACGACAACGCCCCCGACGACAGCACCACGCATAACCCATCTCCATCGAATGCCGTCGGCGAACGCTCGTGCGATCCTTTTTTGCGTGACGGGCATACGCAAATGACCTTAGGCTCAATATATGTCAACCGGCTTGCTTTTGTCGATCGTCCCCAGATCGTAACCGCTCCATCTCGGCTGCAGCACCGGACCGCTGTGGAAGACATGAGCGGGAGAGGATAAACCCATGGCACTGTTCAAGTCCCTGTTCGGCAAAGCGAAGTCCAAGCGGGTGGAGATCGAACCGGCAGGTGTCGGCTTCGACGTCCAGTCCGGCCGCACGATTCTCGAAAGCGCGCTGGCGCAGGGGATCGCATATCCGCACGACTGTACGGTTGGGACCTGCGGGTCGTGTCGTTCGAAGCTTCGATCGGGAAAGGTCGAAGCGATTACGCCGTTCAGCTACAGCTTGAGCCGCGAGGAACTCGACGCGGGTTATATCCTGGCATGCCAAGCGCTGCCCAGATCGGACCTCGTTGTGGAAGTCGAAATCGCCGACGGCGCCCCGATTGCCGCTACCGTCCAGTCGGCCACGCTGGTCCGGGTCGAGGATCTGACACACGACATCAAGCGTGTAACGTGGCGCGTCGAAACGCCGCTCCGCTGGCAGGCGGGGCAATATGTTAATGTTCGTTGGCAAGGCAGCGAACCGCGCAGCTATTCGTTGGCGCACGCGCCAATCGCCGAAGGCCACGGCGAGGTGTCGACCTTCATCCGTCACGTGCCTGGCGGCGCGTTCACCGACGTGCTGTTCAACGGCGATCCGCATGCCCTTCAGATTACGCTGGATGGTCCCCACGGCAATTTCTGGCTGCGAAAAAGCGACGGGCCGATGCTGTGCATCGCCGGCGGGAGTGGACTGGCGCCGATCCTCAGCCTGCTCGAAGACGCTGCGGCTCGCCGGACACGAAGGGACTGCATCCTGCTGTTCGGCGCGCGCGCGCAACGCGATCTCTACGCGCTTGATGAAATTGCCGCCATCAGAAGCGTGTGGACG
>JANPMU010000070.1:0-8789 GCA_031427095.1 Sphingomonas sp. | reverse complement strand
CCTTGACCCCGACCAGCTCGACGAGGCGATCGATGCGGGTGCCCGGTTCATTGTCTCGCCGGGCTTGACCGATCGAATCGGCAAAGCGGCGATCGGGCGCGGGGTGCCGTTCCTCCCCGGCATCGCCAACGCCGGAGATATCATGCGCGGCCTGGACCTCGGGCTAAGCCACTTCAAATTTTTCCCGGCCGAAGCGGCGGGGGGGCTTCCTGCGCTCAATGCGCTCGCCGCGCCCTTCGGTCTGGCGCGCTTCTGCCCGACCGGTGGGATCCGCGCCGACAGCGCAAGCCAGTGGCTGGCGCATCCGTCGGTGCTGTGCGTCGGCGGAAGCTGGCTGGTGCCGGCCGGCGAGACCGACCTGGTGGCGGTCGGCGAACGCGCCCGCGCTGCGGCGGCCTTGCGCGGATAAACCGGCGGCACCAGTCCGCCGCATTGATCAGCGTAACGTCGATCCTCACCGCGCATCAGGGCACGATTTAGCAGGAATCGCAGCGGGTCCGCGCTGGTTGAGTCCTCGCCCGCAACCCGGGCCAGTATGGAAGGGTCAATGCTGAACGAACGCGACATTCAAACCGAAGCTTCGCAAAAGCCGAACGATTCGCTGGGCGACAAGGTCGCCAATGCGCTCGACGTTCAGGACGATCCAACCGCAGTCCGCTCGATCGGCTAGCCAATGTCATCGACGGCACCGACGACCCCAACAGAGGCCCGCTGGATCGCGCCGCCAATGCCATCGAACGCGAATAATCTCAATCGGGGGGTGTGGCGCTGTGCGGCACCCCCTTTTCTGGCGGCGCGTCTAGGGTGGGCTTAAGCAGAACGACCGCAGCTTAAGTCGTTGCGCTACCCATTGATCTCTTTCACCAGCACGATCGCCGTTTGCATTGCCCGCAAACGCACGATGTTGTTTTAAAAAACCCCTTGGTTGGACGCCTGATTTTGGCCGGAAGCGACCGTGCGGTTTGCGATCGCGAAGTCGTCGCGCTACCGATAACAAGGCATGACGAACACAATGGACAATGCCCGGAAGTTTCTCGAGAGCCTTCAGCGATACGACCTATCGTTGTTGCTGTCGCAATGCGAAGCCAAGATTAAACCGGTCGAAAGTGCACTGGATTGGCTTACCGATATAGGCGAAGAAACCGTGGTTATTTCGGCACCGCAGCCAATCGCTGAAGCCTTAACTTCGTTGCCGCAACAGGATCGGAAGCGAATTGCCGAAGCGGTTTCGAGCGGAGAGCAAACCTTCAAGACGCATGAAGACATTCAAGTCGTAACCGAATTCGTCGGAAAGGATGCGAACCCGGCGTCTTCGTTGCTCGCCGAACTGCTTATCCATCGGGCTATGATGGTAGACGTTGCAACCGGCGGCGCGCGAATTCAGGACGTAGACGACTATTATCGAGCGCGCGAAGTTCGCATCCGCGAAGCGTTGCCGCCAGGCGTCACCTATGAAAACCCTCACGCTGACCTGTGGGATTGGTATCGCCATTGGAGCGGGAACCTGCCCCAATACAAGGATCGCCGGTTCTACGTTCGCGAGATATTCGCGCCCGCGATCGAAGCAGTTTCGAAGCGATCGTCGCTACCGACGCAAGAGCGGGTGCCTACAGGTTGGGAACGAGTCGATCGAACTTTGTCCAAGGCTCGCAATCAGCTGAACACCGCGTCGGCTGAAGAAGACTGCCAATCGATCGGACTGCTTTGCAGGGAAGTCATCATTTCGCTGGCGCAAGCCGTATACGATCCAGCCATTCACGAATCATTGGACGGCGTGACGCCGAGCGAAACCGACGCCAATCGGATGCTTGAAGCCTACATCGGACACGTCTTTCCGGGCGCAAGCTACAAGGAAGTCCGGGCACATGCCCGCGCGTCCCTCGCACTCGCTTTGAACCTTCAGCACCGTCGAACAGCGACGCGGCAACTGGCGTCGCTATGCGTTGAAGCAACAGCGTCAACGACCGCGGTCATATCGATCATTGCGCGGCAAGCCGGCTAATCGGCCACTCCATTTCGCTGCCTACGTGGGCTTGTGTCCGCTTCCGGGGGTCTGCAGCGCCGCCCTAGATGTCCGAGAAGGGCGCGTAGCAGCCGCTGTTGCCCGGCAGCCAAAAGATCGAAGCGACTGCTCGGCCTCACCCCAACACCTTCCCGTTGGTCTCTTTCAGGAACAGCAAAGCGCACACCACGCTGAGCGCCGTAAAGCCAACCGGATACCATAGACCGGCGTAGATATTGCCGGTGATCGCGACCAAAGCGAAGCTGGTCACGGGCAGGAACCCGCCGACCCAGCCGGTGCCAACATGATAGGGCAGCGACAGTGCGGTATAGCGGATGCGCGTCGGGAACATCTCGACCAGCGCGGCCGCCATCGGCCCGTATAATGCGCAAGCGGCGACGACGAAGGTCAGCAGCCAGGCGTAGAGCCTGAACCAGTCGATCGCCGCCGGATCGGCGCTTGGCGGATAGCCGGCGGCGGCGAGCGCGGCCTTGATCGTGGCGCCGGTGGTCGCTTTGAGCGCCTTGAGACCCTTGCCATCGAGGCTGCGTCCGTCGGGCATCGCGAGCCGCGTCTGGCCGATCGCGACATAGGTCGCGCCATCGGTCGAAGTGGCGGTCGAATAGCCGATCCCGGTCGATGCGAGCAGGCTTTTGGCAATATCGCACGGGGTGGCGAAGCGGGCCGTCCCGACCGGATCGAATTGGACCGAACAGGTCGCGGGATCGGTGTGGACGACCACCGGGGCCACGCGTTGGGCGGTGATCAGCGCGGGATTGGCGGCGGTGGCGATGGCGTGGAAGCCGGGAAAATAGGCGAACAGCGCGATCAACATCCCGCCGACCATCACCGGCTTGCGCCCCAGGCGATCGGATAGCCAACCGAAGAACACGTAGAGCGGTGCGCTGACCAGAGTCATGACCATGACGATGATATTGACCGTGGCGCCGGGCAGCCCGAGCGTCCGTTCGAGAAACACCTGCATGTAGAAAAAGGTCGAGTACCACACCGCGCCCTGGGCGCACATGAAGCCGAAAAACGCGGTCGCCACACGCTTGAGATTATCCTTGCGACCAAAGGCCTCGCTCAACGGCGCGCGGCAGACCTCGCCCTCGTCGCGCAGCTTGGTGAAGGCCGGACTCTCGGCCAGCCGGGTGCGCATCCACACCGAAATGGCGAGCAGGAAAACCGACATGAGAAACGGAATGCGCCAGCCCCACGCAAGAAACTGTTCCTCGCCGATCGCGGTCCGGGTGATGAGAATGACGATCAGCGCGGCGATTAATCCGAATGCGGCCGAGGCCTGGATCCAGCCGGTCGCCGCGCCGCGCTTGTCGTCGGCGGCATGCTCGGCGACATAGATGGCCGCGCCGCCATATTCGCCGCCCAATGCCATTCCCTGGAGGATCCGCAGGACGATCAGAAGCGCGGGCGCGATAATCCCGGCGGAGGCGTAGGTCGGGAGCAGTCCGATGGCGAAGGTCGCCCCGCCCATCAGGCTTACCGTGATCAGGAACGCGCCCTTGCGGCCCAGGCGGTCGCCCATGCTTCCGAACAGCAGCGCGCCCAACGGCCGGAACGCGAAGCCGGCGGCGAACAGCCCCAGTGCGGCAATCAATCCCGCCGTCGGGTCTAGCCCGGCGAAGAACACCTTGGAAATGGTCTGAGCGAGTGCTCCGAAGATGAAAAAGTCATACCATTCAAACGCGGTTCCGGCCGACGAAGCGGTAATGACGCGGACCATCGATACGGGCTTGGTGTGGGCTTGCATGACGCCCGATTAACGCGATCGGCGTTTCAAGCAAGCTGCGGATTATTCGCTTTTAAAAATCCTCTCATCGACGCGGGCGACGACAAGGCCGAATTTGCGCACGGTCATGCGGTTGAGCAGGGTGCGCTCGTCGGGCTGGAGATAGAGAAATTGCTCGGCGGCGAGTCCGCCCTTCATCCGGTAGGCGAGGTGGAGCCGGTTGCCGCTGAGCTCGCCGCTGACCGGGCTGGTTGCGTCGCTCAACGTTCCGGTCAGGCGCGTCGCCGAAATCGGGCGCAGGTTCCAGCGGCGCACGCGCTCGGGCTTGCCCGCCTGACGCACCGTCTGGTCGAGGATGATCCCGCCCTTGCCATCGAGGGTGCCGTGGCTTTCGACGTTGATCGTCCTGGCGGCGGACATCATCACCTTGAGCTGCCCCGCGCCGCGACTGTCGCCGGTGAAGAAAGCCACCGGATCGAGCTTTGGCTCGCGGTCCGCCAATGGCGCTGAACCCGCCGTTCCACCGCACCCGGAAATCGTCGAGAGCATGACCAAAGCGATGTGCTTAAGAATTGAAATTCCTGCCTTTTACCAAGTCGTCAACCACTGCGGGGTCGGCCAGCGTGGACGTATCTCCGAAACCGTCGCTCTGTCCTTCGGCGATCTTGCGAAGGATCCGCCGCATGATCTTGCCCGATCGGGTCTTGGGCAAGGCCGGGGCGAACTGGATCGCCTGTGGAATGGCGAGCGCGCCGATATGCTTGCGGACTCCGGCGTTGATCTCGCCCTTCAGCGCGTCATCGCCCGCATCACCGGCATTCAGCGTGACAAAGGCGTAGATCGCTTGGCCCTTGATGTCGTGCGGAATGGCGACGACCGCGGCCTCGGCGACGAGCGGGTGGGCGACCAATGCGCTTTCGACCTCGGCGGTGCCGATGCGGTGGCCCGACACATTGATGACGTCGTCGACGCGGCCGGTGATCCAGTAATAATCATCCTCGTCGCGGCGGCAGCCGTCGCCGGTAAAGTAAAGCCCGGGGTAGGCCGTGAAATAGGTCTGGAAGAAGCGATCGTGGTCGCCCCAAAGGGTGCGCATCTGGCCGGGCCAGCTTGATGCGAGGCACAGGTTGCCGCTGATTGCGCCGACAAGTTCGGATCCTTCGGAATCGACCAGCAAAGGCTTGATTCCGGGGAGCGGCCGGGTCGCCGAGCCGGGCTTCATCGGCGTTGCTCCGGGGAAGGGGGATATGAGGATTCCCCCGGTCTCGGTCTGCCACCAGGTATCGACGATCGGGCAGCGGCCATCCCCGACCACCCGCCAATACCATTCCCACGCCTCGGGGTTGATCGGCTCCCCGACCGTGCCAAGCAGGCGGAGCGAGGTGCGGCGGTGCTGGGTGACGAACGCATCACCCTCGCGCATCAGGGCGCGGATCGCGGTCGGGGCGGTGTAAAAGATGGTCACCCCGAGGCGGTCGATCGTATCCCAGAAGCGTCCGTGATCGGGATAATTGGGAACACCGTCGAACATCACGCTGGTCGCGCCGTTGATCAACGGGCCATAGACGACATAGCTGTGCCCGGTGATCCAGCCAACATCGGCGGTGCACCAGAAAATATCGTCGTCGCGTGGCCCGAAGATCCAGTCGAAAGTGGTCGCGGCCCAGACCGCATAGCCGCCCGTGGTGTGGACGACGCCCTTGGGTTTGCCGGTGGAGCCCGAGGTATACAAAATGAACAGGGGATCTTCGGCCTTCATCGCCTCGGCCGGGCAATCGGTCGAAAGATCGTCGCGGACTGCGGAATATGCGATATCGCGGCCGTCTTTCATCGTCACCTCGGCGCCAGTGCGGGCAATGACGATGACGGTGTCGACATCACGCTGTTCCAGCGCGGCATCGACATTGGCCTTTAACGCGATTGTCTTGCCGCCGCGAACGCCTTCATCGGCGGTAATCACTGCGCGCGCGTCGCAATCGGCGATCCGGCCGGCCAGGCTCTCGGGCGAGAAACCGCCGAAGCAGACCGAGTGGACCGCGCCGATCCGCGCGCAAGCGAGCATCGCCACCGCCGCTTCGGGGATCATCGGCATGTAGATCATGACGCGATCGCCGCGTCCGATGCCGCGGGCCTTGAGCAGATTGGCGAAGCGGCATGTTTCGCCGTGGAGCTCGCGATAGGTGAGACTGCGGCCCTCGCCCGGCTCGTCGCCTTCCCACACCAGCGCGACCTTGTCGCCACGGGTCGCGAGATGGCGATCGAGGCAATTGAGAGACAGATTCAATTGGCCGTCGGCATACCAGCGGATGCGGAAATCGGCCTGATGGAACGAGCAATCACCGGCTTGGGTCGGGAAACGGTCCCAATCGAGCCGGCGCGCCTGGTCGAGCCAGAAAGCGTCGGGGTCGGAATCCACAGCGACATGAAGCGCAGCGAGCCGTTCGGGGCCGATGGCCGCATCATAACCGGCCGGAACTGGATAAATCGCGTCCGGCACTATTGAGCAGCCTTGAGCGTCGCCATGTCGATCACGAAGCGATAACGCACGTCGTTCTTCAACAGCCGATCATAGGCCGTGTTGACCTCGTCCATGCGGATCATCTCGCAGTCCGGGAGGATGTCGTGTTCGCCGCAAAAATCGAGCAACTCCTGAGTTTCGGCCAGTCCGCCGATCGATGATCCGCCGAGCGAGCGGTTGCGCATGATGAGCACACCGCCGTGGACCCCCGGAAGCATGGCGATCGCCCCGACCAGTACCATCGTCCCGCCGCGTCGCAATAGCCCGAGGTAGGGCTGGACATCATGCGCCACGGGGATCGTGTTGAGGATGAAGTCGAAGCGGTTGGCGGCGACCTTCATCGCCGCCGCGTCGGTCGAAATCAGGACATGGTCGGCGCCGAGCTTGCGCGCGTCCTCGCCTTTCTCGGGCGATGTGGTGATCATGGTGACGTCCGCGCCCAGGGCACGGGCGAGCTTGACCCCCATATGTCCGAGTCCGCCAAGACCCGCGACCGCGACCTTCGAATGCTTGCCGACCTTGTACCGGCGCAGCGGCGACCAGCTCGTGATCCCGGCGCAGAGCAATGGCGCGGCGCGTGAGGGATCGAGGCCGTCGGGGATCTTGAGGACGAAGCTGTCGCGGGTGACGATGTGGTTCGAATAGCCGCCCATCGTGGGGCTGCCGTCGCGCCGATCGACGCTATTATAGGTCGGTGTGGTTCCGTTAAGGCAGAATTGCTCGAAGCCCTCGGCGCATTCCGAACATTGCTGGCAGCTGTCGACGAGGCAGCCGACCGCGACGGTGTCGCCGACCTTGTGACGCGTGACGCTTGATCCGAGCGCGGTCACGGTGCCGACGATCTCATGCCCCGGAACCATCGGATAGCGGCTGCGGCCCCAGTCGTTCCGCGCCAGATGCACATCCGTGTGGCAAATGCCGCAATAAGTGATGGCAATTGCGACGTCGTCGGGGCGAAGTGCGCGGCGCTCGAAGCGCATCGCTTCCAACGGCGCGTCGGCGGCGTTCGTGCCCCATCCCATCGCTTGTGTCGCCATGCAGGTTTCCTTCCCGAAACTCTTAAATTCGTTCGATCAGTCGTGTGGCCTGAATGAGCTGCGGGCGGCAATGATCGAAATGAGGTCCAGCCATTGCGGTCCTCTAGGCGGCTCGCCGGACGATGTCATGCTGTGTTGCACCTGGAGTTTGTTCCCGCGTCAACGGTGCGGGCTAACTGACACAGCTTTAGCCCTGGTCGATCATCCCTTTGTCCACGGTGTAGCGGGTCAGCCGCGCCTTCAACTCGCACATGCCGATGCGCTCGACCGCGCCGCCCGGGTCCGACGAGCGGGTCACCGCCGCGATATGGCCAAGCAACTGGCCGATGAAGTCGATCGACTGAAGCGAGACCGAATGGCGCACCACCACCGTCGTGTCGGCGGACAAGGCGTCGCCCAACGCATCGAGCATCCGCCGGGCGTAATCAAGTTCCTCGGCGAGGCGGAGTCTGAGCGGATCGTCGGTCGGGATGAGCGCAGGCGGCAAGGGTGGAGGCTCGCGGCGGATCGAGCGTCGCGCCACGTCCGTGCGATAGTCCGACTGGATCGTATCGCAGCGTGATTGGGCCTGACCCGAATGGTCTGGCGCACCGACATAAGATTGCCCGCTCAATTCCCGCCCCTTCGGCCCTGTGTTCGCCAACACCTTAGACCGATCAAGGTTAAGGGAGGATTTTAGAACCGTTCTGGAAGTAATATTTCGGCGACTGCCTCGGTGATGGCCGCCAGCGCAGTCGCTCGTCGAGGATTTTGAGCGCGTCGAGGTCGGGTTTGGCGGGGTTCAGCATCGAACAGCCCCAAGCGTGAGTCGGCGGCCAGGCAAAGCCGGCGGCGCCTGGATCGAGTGAGCGCCGGAAAGTCACAAAAGACGCGCTACGGGGGTGCGTCGTTCGGGACTTTCGGCGGGGTTTCGAGGCGATCCGGGCGGGACAAATTATGGCCGGGTGCGCTGGCATGGCCCGATCACTGGCAGACTGGCGGCGTGTAGGACAGCGGAATGTCGGGGCGGGGTGGAGAGCGGACATTGCAATATGGTCGGCTGACGAATTGTGTGGCAGGCTCACCGTCAGAGGGTCCCATGTGCTTTTCAGCAACGGCAAGTTTCACGGCGGGGGCGGCCCTATTGGGCATCGGCGCGCTAACCCTGCGGCGCACTAATCACGGTGCCGAGATACCTTACGCGTCCATCCCCGTCTTGTTCGGCCTCCAACAGCTCGTCGAGGGAGGTCTGTGGCTCACGTTTCTCGATAAGACGCCTCACCTCAACTCGGTCCTGACCCACGTTTACTCGCTGTTCTCGCACGTCTTATGGCCGGTGTTCGTGCCGATCGCGGTGCTGCTGCTCGAGGCTGTTCCCTGGCGCCGCAAGCTACTCAAAGCACTTGCCGTCGGGGGAGCGATATCAGGACTTTATCTCCTCTATTTCTGGGCGATGGACCCGACGACGTCGAAGATCGTCGGGCGTCACATCGTCTACGATTC
>JANPMU010000069.1:0-2101 GCA_031427095.1 Sphingomonas sp. | reverse complement strand
AGCAGGCGCCGACGATGGTGGCGGTGAGAATTGCGCCGATGGTGGAATGCCAACGCTTCGTCATACGGATGTCCTCGACACTGAATCCCCTGCGGCAATGAAGTTCATCGCCACTCCGTTCATGCAGTAACGCTTGCCCGTTGGTGGCGGTCCATCGTCGAACACATGGCCGAGATGTCCGCCGCATCGCCGACAATGCACCTCGGTGCGCGCGCTGAACAGGCCCGGATCGGGACGCGTGCGCACCGCATCGGGCAAAGGCGCGGTAAAGCTCGGCCAGCCGGCGCCGCTACCCCCAGGCCGAGAATCGTTCCGACAAAACCACGCTTGCTCATTGCACAGTCCATGCCCGTCACCTTGTTCGATTGATCCTTTATATTCGCTCCCGAGCGGCAAAAGGTTACACGGCGCGATCGGAGGCGGTTTGAACCGGATGAGCGACGACAATGACGAATGGGGCGGGTGGCTGGCGAAAGCGCAGCGCGGGGATCGCGAGGCCTATCGCCGGTTCCTGATCGCGATCACTCCGTTCGCCCGCGCCATCGCCCGCCGCCGAAGCCTTGATGAACAGCGCGCGGAAGATGTCGTTCAGGATGCGCTGATCACCATCCACCGCATCCGCCACACATTCACCCCCGGCCGTCCGGTCAAGCCGTGGATCGCCGCTATTGTGACTCGGCGGGCGATCGATGCTTCGCGGCGCGAGACCCGGATCGCCGGGCGCGAAGTCGATTCGCCCGACGCCTATGAAACCTTTGCCGACCATTCAGCGAACCATGGGGAAAGCGGCGACGCACGGACTATCCTGCAACACATGCTGCCGGCGCTGTCGCCAAAGCAAAAGGAAGCGATCGAATTGGTCAAATTGCGCGAAATGTCGTTGGTCGAGGCCTCCGCGCATTCTGGCCAGTCGGTCGGAGCGTTGAAGGTCAATGTCCATCGGGCGATCGCGAGGATGCGTCAGCTGGCGACCGATCGGGGGTGGACGTGACACGGGTTCGAACCGCTGATCTGGTCGAGGCACTGAGCGAACGCGCGGTGCCGGTGCGCCCGCTCGCATCACCCGCTTGGCGCTCGACGGTCGCGATTGTCGTGCTTGCAGCCGTGGCGACGCTCGCCATTATCCTGCTCGGCAATAGCGCTGACCTGCTCGCCCGTTATGCCGGACGGCATCCCGCCATGATCGCCGAGATGGTCGCGGCGGGCGTGACTGCGGTGCTGGCGATCGTCGGGGCCTTCGCGCTTGCGGTTCCGGGGGGCTCGCGCCGCTGGCTCTATGCGCCATTGCCGAGCTTCGCGCTGTGGGTCGTGCTGGCCGGCGCGGGTTGCTTCAAAATATTGCCGTCGGCCGGCTATTCGCCTGCGGACAGCGCGGAGTGCCTGCTGTTCGTGATCGTCACCAGCCTGGCAATCGGCGGGCCGTTGTTCTGGCGATTGTCGCGCGCCCACCCGCTCGACCCGCTGCCGGTCGCAATTCTCGGCGGGCTCGGCAGCGCTGCCGCAGCGGCGCTGTTGCTCCAATTCTTCCATCCGTTCGCCATCACCGTCGAAGATTTCGCGGTTCATCTGATCGCCGTCGTGCTGGTCATCACGATGTTTGCGCGCGCCAACCGCAAGATTTTGGCGCCAACGCGATGAGCCGCATCAAATCGCCCGCCAAGCTGGTCGTGCTGCTGTTGATCGCGCTCGCAGTGGTCCTGTTCCTGCTGAATGGCGGCGCGGAACGGCTGAGCGTTGCAGGGTTCAAGGCGGAGCGGGAGGCGTTGTTGCGCGTCGTCGCGCAATGGCCGGTCGCCTCCGCAGTGGTTTTCGTCGCCGCTTATATCGTGATTGTCGCGCTTTCGCTGCCCGGTGCTGCGGCCATGACTCTTGCGGCAGGGGCATTGTTCGGGCTGGTCGAAGGCGTGGCGCTGGCCAGCATCGCCTCGACCATCGGCGCGACACTGGCGATGCTCGCGGCGCGCTTCGTCGCGCGCGATTGGGTACGGGGTAAATTTCCCAAGGCCGTGGCGGCTGTCGACAAGGGGTTTGCGAAGGAAGGGGCGGTCTATCTGCTGACGCTGCGGCTGGCGCCGGTGTTTCCCTTCTTTCTCGTCAATCT
>JANPMU010000068.1:0-14279 GCA_031427095.1 Sphingomonas sp. | reverse complement strand
GCCGGCGCTGTCGCCCTCGACGATGAACAGCTCGGTCCCCGCCGGGGCATCATTGGCACAATCGGTGAGCTTGCCGGGGAGGCGCAGCTTGCGCGCGCTGGTCGCGGTCTTGCGCTTGACCTCGCGCTCGGCGCGGCGTTTGAGCCGCTCCTCCATCCGCTCGACGATCGCGCCCAAGAGCGCGCGCCCCCGGTCCATATTGTCGGCGAGATAATGGTCGAAATGATCGCGCACGGCGGCTTCGACGAAGCGTGCCGCCTCGAGGCTGGTGAGGCGGTCCTTGGTCTGGCTCTGGAAATGCGGATTGCGGATGAACACCGACAGCATCAGCTCGACGCCATTGAACACATCGTCGGCGGTAATGTCCCTGGAGCGCTTGTTACCGACCAGTTCGCCGAACGCGCGCACCCCTTTGGTCAACGCGGCGCGAAGGCCGGCCTCATGCGTGCCTCCGTCGGGGGTCGGGATGGTGTTGCAATAATAGCTTTCGGCGCCGTCGGACCATAACGGCCAGGCGACCGCCCATTCGGCCGAGCCCTGATCATTGGGAAAATCCTGTCGCCCGGCGAACGGTTGAGCGGTGACGCATTCGCGGCTGCCCAATTGTTCGGCGAGATGATCCGAAAGTCCGCCGGGGAATTGAAACACCGCCTGTTCGGGGACTTCGGAACTGGTCAGCGAAGGGTCACAGCGCCAGCGGATTTCGACTCCGGCGAACAGATAGGCTTTCGAGCGGGCAAGACGATAGAGCCGGATCGGCTCGAACCGCGCATCCGCACCAAAAATCTCCGCGTCGGGCGTGAAACTGAGCGTGGTGCCGCGGCGATTGGGCGCTGCGCCAACGGTTTGAAGCGGCCCGGTGGCCAGGCCGCGGGCGAAATGCTGACGGTACAGCGTCTTGTCACGGGCGACCTCGACCAGGGTGTCGGTCGACAGGGCATTGACCACGCTGACCCCGACGCCGTGGAGGCCGCCACTGGTCGAATAGGCCTTGCCGTCGAATTTTCCGCCCGAGTGAAGCGTGGTGAGAATCACCTCAAGCGCCGACTTGCCCGGATATTTGGGGTGCAAGTCGACCGGGATCCCGCGACCATTGTCGCTGACCGTCAGCCGATTGCCAACATCGAGCTGCACTTCGATCCGCGTCGCATGGCCCGCGACCGCCTCGTCCATCGCATTGTCGATGACCTCGGCGGCGAGGTGGTGGAGCGCGCGAGCGTCGGTCCCGCCGATATACATGCCGGGGCGGCGGCGCACCGGTTCAAGGCCCTCAAGCACCTCGATCGAGGATGCATCGTAGCTGTCGGGCTGAGCGGTCGATGGCGTCGAGAAAAGGTCGGACATTTGTCGAACGCTATAGGGGGAGGGCGAGCATCGTGCCAAGCGGCGAGGTTGAAGTTTGATCATACTATGTTATTACAGACGTATGACCAAGCAGCTCAAACTCATCGCCGTCGGCAATTCCACTGGAATTGTGCTTCCCAAGGAGGTGCTCGCTTTGCTTCGCGCCACACGCGGAGATTCGGTTTACGTTACCGAAGGAGCGGACGGCAGCATTCGCCTGTCGGCCTATGATCCCGAATTCGGGCGGCAGATGGAACTAGCGGAAACAATCATGCGCGAGGACCGCGATATTCTGCGCGTCCTCGCTAAATGACCGAATGGATCTGGATCGAAACGGCCGTCGCAGAGGCGGTCCATGAGCGCCAGCTCGCCGAGCATGGCGGACCGGCCGGAGTGCGCGATCCTGGCGCGCTCGAATCGGCACTCGCGAGGCCGCGCAATCTGGCGGCTTATGGCGAGCCTGATGCAGCCGCACTCGCAGCGGCATACGGATTTGGAATCGCTCGCAACCATGCGTTCATTGACGGCAACAAGCGCACCGCCTGGGTTTTGGCGCGGCTGTTCCTCACAGCCAATGCCAAGACGCTGAACTTCGCTCGCGAGGACGCGATTGCGACGTTCCTTGCGCTCGCCGCCGGCGAAATGAGTGAGGCGGAGCTGGCCGACTGGTTCCGCGAGAGGGTCCGGTCGGCCTGACGCCTAAAGTCTGGTTCAGTCAGACGGTGCCGCACCAGCGAAGCTGAAACAGACTCTAACGAACCCGTGGCCCTCCGAACGGGAGCGGCGGCGGCGGGCGGCGGTCGCGGCGCGGGAGTTGCGCCTGATAGGCCACTCCGCAATGCTGGACGCAGTACGGGAAGCCGGGGTTGGAAGCCTGTCCGCAGAAGTGGAAATCGGGTTCCCCCGGATGACCCTTCGGCCATTTGCAGATGCGGTCGTTGAGATCCAGCAGCCCGGTCTTGTCGGCAACCTCGGCGTTGGGCTTGGCGGGAACCAGCCTGCGCGGCGGTGCCGGAGGAATCGGCGCCTGGGTGTCACCCGGTCCCTGGCGAATGAACCCGCCTGGTCCGACCGAGCGATATTGTACCGTGGTTTCGGGAACCGCAGGTTTCGCGGCCGGCACGGCATCCGCAACGGGGAGCGGCGGCGGCGGCGGCGCTGCGACGACCGGCGGAGGCGGGGCGACCTCAACCGGTTTCGGCGCCGGTTTTTCAACCACAGCGCGAACGGGCGCCGGGGCGGCCGCAATGCGCTTTTCCTTTTCTTCCCCGCTCTTGACCGGCGAAGGGCGCGACTCAAGGCCGAGCCGGTGGGCCTTGCCGATCACGGCATTGCGGGTGACTCCACCTAGATCTTCGGCAATCTGGCTGGCGGTTGAGCCGTCGGCCCACATCGCCCTCAGGCGTTCGATTCGCTCATCGGTCCAGGACATGAAATACTCTTCTTCCGATGCGGGTTGCCGACAGCAGCAGCAGCCGATAGGCGATTGCCCGATGGACCGCCAGAGCTCGAACAACCCAACACCCGTGTGGGTGAGACACCAGCCCGGCGATCCCAGCCTGAGCGGGGTCAACTGGGGCGGCCTCAAGACCCTCTATGTGAAGGAGGTGAGGCGGTTCTTCAAGGTGCACATGCAAACTGTGTGGGCGCCGGCGATCACGACCCTGCTGTATCTGGTGATTTTTACCGTCGCGCTGGGCCGCGCCGACAAGCGGGTGCTCGGCGTTCCGTTCGCCGATTTCATCGCGCCGGGCCTGATCATGATGGCGATGCTCCAGAACAGCTTCGCCAACGCCAGCTTCAGCCTGATGGTCGGCAAGATGCAGGGGACGATCGTCGATTATCTGATGCCGCCGCTGTCGACCGGCGAGCTGATCGCGGCGCTGGTCGGGGCAGCGGTGACCCGCGCCTTTCTGGTCGGTGGGGCGGTGTGGCTGATCATGGCGCTGTGGCCCGGAGTGCATGTCTCGATCAGTCATCCGCTGTCGGTGCTGTGGTTCGCGCTGATGGGGGCGCTGATGCTCGCCTTCCTCGGGCTGATGACCTCGATCTGGGCCGACAAGTTCGATCATGCCGCCGCGGTGACCAATTTCGTCGTCACGCCATTGTCGTTGCTGTCGGGCACTTTCTATTCGGTCACCCAATTGTCGCCGACGTTCCAGGCGATCAGCCACGCCAATCCGTTTTTCTACATCATTTCGGGGTTTCGCCACGGTTTCCTGGGCGAGGCCGATTCGCCGATATACCTCGGCGCGGCGATCCTGCTGGCGATCAACATCGCGCTGTTCGCCGCCTGTTATGCGCTGCTGCGCAGCGGCTGGAAGATCAAGAATTAGGATCGCTCTTGCTGCCGCCGGTTGCCGCGTTGGGTGACATGATAGGGCAGGCCAAAGATGACGAGGCGGGCAACGCGGGCCATCCAGGTCTCCTGCGCTAATTAATGTATTTGGGTAACTGTCACCGTAATTCAAACTGTCACCGTAATTCCGGTCACCGTAATTCCGTAATTGGTCCCCGGAATTGCAGCCAGTGGCGTGCGTTTGGCGTGAAGTTGTGATAGCGATAACAGTGTGCTGGCGCCGACGTACGTGAGTGCAAGAAAAAATATGGAGAGATGTCCATGCGAAATCTTCTGCTGCGTTTGCTGACTGCGCTAGCCGTCCTGCTGCCGTGGCAAGCGGCTATGGCACAGACCACCATTACGATTCCGGTGCTTTGCTACCACGGCGTGAACAGCAGCCCATCCGGTCGATACGAGCTCTCCACGACCAAGTTCCAGGAGCAGATGTCGTACCTCACGAACAACGGGTTCACGCCGCTGTCGATCGACGACTACTACCGCGTTATAACTCGTCAGATCGCGGCACCTACAAAGCCTATTTTGCTGACGTTCGAC
This sequence comes from Sphingomonas sp., assembly GCA_031427095.1. Classification (GTDB taxonomy): domain Bacteria; phylum Pseudomonadota; class Alphaproteobacteria; order Sphingomonadales; family Sphingomonadaceae; genus Sphingomicrobium. The sequence continues at coordinate 10,039 of JANPMU010000068.1, read as the reverse complement.
GATAGCTTTGCCGACTTTGCGACGATCGTCGCTCCCATCCTGCAGCAGCACGGCTTCAAGGGGACCCAGTTCGCCGTCTCAAGCTGGGTGAACATGGCGAACCATCTCAGCGCATCGCAGATTGCGACCCTGGCCGCCAGTTACGACATTCAAAACCATACCGATACGCATCCGCGCCTGACCTCGCAAAATTATGCGGGCGCCTATGGTGAAATCGTCCGCGCTAGCGATCGGATCCAGGCATGGGCCGCCAAGAGGCCTGAATTTCTTGCCTACCCATATGGCGCGACGGACGCGAATGCACAGCAGGCGGCTCGCGACAACGGTATCAAGATGGCGTTCACCGTTTCGGGCCAGAAGAGCACGTCCGCGATGAACTTCCTTGCGCTCCCGCGATATACGATTGTGAGTAGCGAGACTCTGTCGAGCTTTGCGAAGAAGGTGAACTGAACGGGCGGAAGCCATGCTGCTTCGCCGACCGGCCGGTCGGCCGGTTGATTCCGCTCGCCGCAGTCGCCGCTCCGCCCGGCCATCATAGCGCATCGCGATCGTCGCTGTCAGCGCCCGCCATTAACCCTGGTGAACGGGGGATAACGGGTGTGTTCAGCTTGGCCTCAAATCGTCGGGCCTAGAAACATCGCATCACCGCTTCTCAAGGGAGAGAGCATATGCGCAAGTTTCTTATTTCGGCCGCTGTTGTGGCTTCGACCGTCGCCATTGCCTCGCCTGCCGCGGCGCAGTGGGCGCAGTCCGCCCCGCAGGGCTATGGCTATGGCTATCAGAATAATTATGGCCAGACCCGCCGCCTCGAAGTCCGGATCCAGCAGGTGCGCAACCAGATCCGCCAGCTCGATCGGCGCAACAGCCTGTCGAGCCGCGAAGCCAACCGGCTCGATCGCGAGGCGCGCAGCCTCCAGTATCGCGTCCGCCAGCTTGGCTATAACGGCCTGAACCAGCGTGAGCGTTACGACATCGAGCGCCGGATCGCCCGTCTGGAGCAGAATGTCCGTTATCAGGCGAACGACGGCAACCGCCGCTACAGCCAGAACGGCTACGGAAACGGCTATGGCTACAATGGCTATAACAACGGCTATTCGGGTTATGTCGATAGTGACCGCGATGGCCGTGACGACGGCGACGAACATGATCGCTGGCACAATCAGCATGATGACGGCGACGACGACGACTAAGCCTTCGAGCTTCGGCTCCAGTAAGGCGTAAGCGAAGGGCGACCCTGAGCAACCGCAGCAGAACATGCCCCCGGCATGTCCTGTCCGGTTGCTGGGTCGCCCTTTTCTTTTTGACCTCGCTTCGCAGGCGGCGGTATAGGCGCGGGCAGGCGGTCGATGCACTGCGCGGAAGAGTGCCCCGGCACTCACTGCTCGTGCATGGTCGCCTTTTGCCGTTTCACGCGACCCAAGAGGATAGCCCATGGCCATCACGCCGCTCATGCCCGTTTACCCGCGTTGCGACGTGCGGCCGGTGCGCGGCGAGGGGGTCTATCTTTACGGCGAGGGCGGCGAGAAATATCTCGATTTTGCCAGCGGCATCGCAGTCAATGCGCTTGGTCATGGCCATCCGCATCTGACCCGGGCGATCCAGGACCAGGCGGCGCGGCTGATGCACGTGTCCAACCTTTACGGCAGCCCGCAGGGCGAGGCGCTGGCGCAGCGATTGTGCGACCTGACGTTTGCCGACACGGTGTTCTTCACCAACTCCGGCGCGGAGGCGGTGGAGTGCGCGATCAAGACCGCCCGGCGCTATCATCACGCCAAGGGAAATCCGCACAAGCATGAGCTGATTACATTTTCCAGCGCCTTCCATGGCCGGACGATGGCGACGATCAGCGCCACCAACCAGGAGAAATTGCGCGACGGTTTTGCGCCGTTGCTCCCCGGATTTACGGTGGTCGAGTTCGATGATCTGGAAGCGGCGAAGGCGGCGATCACCGGTCACACCGCCGGTTTCCTGGTCGAGCCGATCCAGGGCGAGGGCGGGATCCGCGTGGCGAGCGCGGAGTTCATGCGCGGTTTGCGGGATCTCGCCGATGAACATGATTTGCTGCTGATTGTCGATGAGGTGCAGTGCGGTGTGGGGCGCACGGGCAAGCTCTACGCGTACGAGCATTACGGAATCACGCCCGATATTCTCGCATCGGCGAAGGGAATTGGCGGGGGTTTTCCACTGGGTGCGTGCCTCGCGACCGAAAAAGCGGCGTCGGGAATGGTGATTGGCACGCACGGATCGACCTATGGCGGCAACCCGCTGGCGATGGCGGCGGGCATGGCCGTGCTCGATGTCGTGGCCAATGAGACATTCCTCGGCCAGGTGACGGCGAGCGGCGAGCGGCTGCGCACCGCGCTCGAGCAGATGATCCCCAACCACGACCATTTGTTCGACAGCGTGCGCGGCATCGGGCTGATGCTCGGCGTCAAGATGAACAGCGATAGCCGCGCGTTCGTCGGCTATTTGCGGACACGCGGACTGCTGACCGTCGCTGCCGGCGAGAATGTCGTGCGCGTGCTGCCGCCGTTGATCATCGAGGAAAGCCATATTCGCGAATTTGTCGATAAATTGTCGGCAGCGGCGGCGGATTACAAGCTGCCCGTGGTGGCATGACCGTGCGCCATTTCCTCAACCTTGCAGATGCCGGCGGGGAAGCCATCGCGGCGATTCTGGGCGATGCGCAGGAGCGCAAAAGCGCGCGCGCCGGATGGCCCAAGGGGCGCGCCGACGCCGACCGGCCACTCGACGGTTTTGTGCTGGGGATGATCTTCGAGAAACCGTCGACTCGCACCCGCCTGAGCTTCGCGCTGGCGATGCAGCAATTGGGCGGCACGAGCATGATCCTCGAGACGGGAACCACCCAGCTTGGCCGCGGCGAGACGATAAGCGACACCGCACGCGTGCTGTCGCGCTTCTGCGACGCGGTGATGATCCGGACCGATCATCATGAAAAAGCGGTCGAGCTGGCCGAGCATAGCGACGTTCCGGTGATCAACGGGCTGACCGATTTGTCGCACCCGTGCCAGGTCCTGGCCGATATGCTGACCCTGATCGACCACAAGGCGCGGCTCGCGGGGAGCAAGTGGGCATGGCTCGGCGATGGCAATAATGTCTGCAATTCGCTGATCGAAGCCGCGTCACTGATGCATTTCGAGCTCAAGATTGGCTGCCCCGATGGCTATGAGCCCGATCGGGTGATGCTTGCCGCAGCGGCGGCATGTGACGCAAAGGTGATGCGATTCGATAATCCGCGCGAAGCGGTTGCCGGTGCCGAAGTGGTCGTGACCGACACCTGGACATCGATGGGGCATGACGACAGCGAACATCGCCAGACGTCGCTGGCGCGCTTTGCAGTCGACGAGGCGGTGATGGCTCAGGCGGCCCCGGGTGCATTGTTCATGCATTGCCTGCCCGCCCACCGCGGCGAGGAGGTCAGCGAGGCGGTGATCGACGGGCCGCAGTCGGTGGTGTGGGACGAGGCCGAGAACCGGCTGCATGTCCAGAAATCACTGCTGCTGTGGTGTCTGGGGAAGATTTGATGAGCTCTGCTTGCGACGACGTCGCGGTCAGTGCCACAAGCAACTTCCGCTCGTCCTGAGCGAAGTCGAAGGGCGTCCGCGCAAGGTTCATGTCGTTCTGGGTCTACCTCCTCCGCTGCCGCGACGGATCCTTTTATGCGGGACATACGGATAATCTTGAGCGGCGGCTGGGCCAGCACCGTGAAGGGACCTTATGCGACTGGACGAGACGACGGCGTCCGGTCGAACTTGCATGGAGTGATCATGTCCCGACCCGCGAGGAAGCCCTGGCCTTCGAGCGGCGCATCAAGGGTTGGGCCCGAGCCAAGAAGGAAGCGCTGATCGCTGGCGACTGGCGATTGATAGGCGAGCTCGCACGACCGCCTCACGAACGCCCTTCGACTTCGCTCAGGACGAACGGAGAGGAATATGGCGTGAAGGATGAGTTGTGACCGGCGAGCGATCTGATCTCCTCATCGACGTCGCATTGGGCGTGACGCTGCCCCGGCGCCACGCGCGGGGGCGGGCGGCGCGGATCGGGCCGGCACTCGACGCGATCCTCGCCAATCATGCTTATCCTCCGGTGATCGAGCGGATTCTGGCCGAGGCGCTGGTCCTGACCGCAGTGCTCGGCACGCTGCTGAAGGATGCCGGCGGGCAGATGACACTGCAGGCGCAGACCGAAAACGGGGTCATCGACCTTCTGGTGTGCGATTATCTCGACGGCGAGCTGCGCGGTTACATCCGCCACGATCCCGAGCGGCTGGCCGAGGCGCCGGCCGCACCGTCGCTGTTTGCGCTGTTCGGGAAGGGCTATCTGGCGATTACCTTTGACCAGCCGGCGACCGACGAACGGTACCAGGGGATCGTCCCCCTCGACGGCGAAAGCTTGGCCGATGCCGCGCAGTCCTATTTTTCGCAATCCGAGCAGATCCCGAGCATCGTCCGGCTCGCGGCGCGGCGCGGCGCGGATGGCTGGATCGCAGGCGGGCTGCTGTTCCAGCATCTGCCCGAGGGAGAGGAAGGGCGCGATCGGCTGCACACCCGGCTCGACCATCCCGAATGGGCGCATGTCGCGGCGCTTGCCGGGTCGATCAAGGCCGACGAACTGACCGATCCCGCACTGCCGCTCGATGAATTGGTTTGGCGGCTGTTCCATGACGAGGAGGAAGTGCGAACCCTCGAGCCGGTGGCGTTGAGCAAGGGTTGCCGCTGCGACGCCGATTATGTGCGGTCCGTGATCGAGCGCTTCCCGGTCGAGGATCGTGCCGAAATGGTCGGCGATGACGGAATGATCCGGGTCGATTGCGCGTTTTGCGCAACCAGCTTTCCGATCGCGATCGAGATCAGCGGCTGAACGCGGGAATCACACATTTTAACGCATATGTGGTATAAGCGAATCATGCGGCATTCGATTCTTCATTCCATGGCCTGGGTCGGCACGGCGGGACTCGGCGCGCTCGCGCTGATCGCCGCCCAGCGCCCGTCGGCGCTGGCCGGGGTCAGCGGAGGCTTGTGGGAAATCAGTTCATCGGCCGGTGGGGCGAATGCAACCAGGCTGTGCCTGCCCGATCCCGCCGCGCTGGCTCAATATGAACATCGCTCGGCGCGTTGCAGCCAGACGATCATCGCCGATTCGCCGAGCGAGGCGGTGGTCGATTATAATTGCGCGGCAGGCGGCTTCGGACGGACCAAGATGACGGTCATCACGCCGCGATCGATGCGTGTCGAAACGCAGGGCATTTCGGATCAGGCGCCGTTTCATTACACCTTGCAGGTTCGCCGCGTCGGCAATTGCCCGGGTCGTTAACGTCCCGTTTAACCATGCTCGATTATAAGACCGATTGTGTCTGAGTTTGACACGTGTTCCTCCCTAACGGGCGTCATGCGCCCGACCTGGGGCCGCATCGGGTCACACCGGGCGGCCCTTTTTTTGCGGTGACGCGAAACCCGGTCGAACGCGGTCGGCTTCGGGCGGTTCACGGCAGCGAACTTGCTCAGGCATGGCCACCCCTGTAGCGCGCCGGGATGCTGTCCTTTCTTATCAAGGCGATCGTCGTGTGGACCGGGGCCCGGCTGGAGATCCGGTTGTGACCAAGGCGCGGGACGCGGTCGTCCTGTTGTCGGGCGGGCTCGATTCGATGGTGTGTGCCGGACTTGCGCGCGAAGCGGGTTTCCGGGTGTTGGCGCTGACCATCGACTATCAGCAGCGCCACCGGCTCGAGCTGGATGCCGCTCGGACCATCGCCGCGCAGATCGCCGACCGGCATATAGTCCTGCCGATCGACCTCAGCGCATTCGGCGGATCGGCGCTGACCGCCGACATCGCGGTGCCCAAGGACGGGGTCAAGCCGGGCATTCCGGTGACCTATGTTCCGGCGCGCAATATGATCTTCCTCAGCCTGGCGCTGGGCTGGGCCGAGGCGGCGGGCGCGCGCGACCTGTTCGTCGGGGTCAATGCGCTGGATTATTCGGGCTATCCCGATTGCCGACCCGAATTCATCGCGGCGTTCGAAGCGCTTGCCAACACCGCGACCAAGGCCGGGGTTGAGGGCGACGGATTCACCATCCATGCCCCGCTGCAGCATATGACCAAGGCCGATATTGCCCGCGAGGCGGCAAGGTTGGGGCTTGATGCCGGAATGAGCCATAGCTGTTACGATCCGACCGAGGATGGCGCGCATTGCGGGCTGTGCGACGCATGCCGCCTGAGGGCGCGGGGGTTCGTCGAGGCGGGGCTGACCGACCCGACGATTTATGCCGCAAGGCCGGGCGGCTGATCATGGCCTATGCGGTCAAGGAATGCTTTCTGACGTTGCAGGGCGAGGGTGTCCAGGCAGGCAGCCGCGCGGTGTTCCTGCGCTTTGCCGGGTGCAATTTATGGTCGGGGCGCGAGCAGGATCGAGCGTCGGCGCAGTGCAATTTCTGCGATACGGATTTCGTCGGGACCGACGGGGTCGGGGGCGGTAAGTTCGCGGATGCTGAAGGGCTTGCGAACGAGGTCGCGGCGCTGTGGGGCGAGGGCGGCGAGGCGAGGCTGGTGGTGATCACCGGGGGCGAGCCGATGCTCCAGCTCGACGCTGCGCTGATTGACGCGCTGCACGCAAACCAGTTCCGGATCGCGGTCGAGAGCAATGGGACGCTTCGGGCGGTGTCGGGGATCGACTGGCTGTGCATCAGCCCGAAGGCGGGAACCGAGGTGGTCCAGCGATCAGGCGACGAGCTGAAACTGGTGTGGCCCCAGACAGGGATCGACCCGGCCGAGATCGAGCAATGGGATTTCGAACACTTCCTGGTCCAGCCGATGGACTGCGCCGATGCCGCCGCAGCGGTCGATGCGGCGATCGCGCTGGCGATGGAACGCCCGCGCTGGCGGCTGACCTTGCAGGCGCACAAACTGGTCGGGTTGCGGTAGCGCGGGGTCGCTTCGCTCTAAGCCTGTGGCCGATCCTGGCACTTGCGCTTGAGCATGCCTTTCTTGTCGTAGCATTGGGGGGCAAGGTCGGGGAATATCGGCAGCGCGTAATACCATGAACGGGTCGCCCACAGGCCGTCGCCGACGGGGACCAGGCTGTTGCGGAACTCGCGCATCCGGCGCCGGCTGACGTCCAGCATTCCGCCGGCTTTAGGAGCGAAGCGGAGGTCGCGGCCGATCGATGCCGCAGTGTGGCAGAAACCGGGCTGGGCATAGAGTGTCGAGAAGCCGTTGTAGGTGCGAGTGTTGTAATCGTCGAACGCCTTGGTGCCGGGCTTGGCGCCCTGAAGCCGGATAAAATAGCCTTGGAGCGTCTTGTAGCCGGGGGCGAGCTCGTCGCTGTGGTTGGCGAGCAATTGGTTATAATTGTCGACCGCATTGAGAAACAGCGAGCCTTGGCACTGCAGCGCGGCAACATTGAGTCCGGCGCGCATGTTCCAGATCATCGCGGCGCTATATTCCTGCGCAGTCGCGCCGGGCATCGGAAGACCCAGTCCATCCTCGCTGCCGGTGACCGGGGCGCCCGAGAAATCGGGAGGAATGACGAATACCTGCGCCGAGGCAGTGGCGGGCAAGGTAGTCATGACCGCGAGGGCGCAGGCTGTGGTGAGGACGGAACGCATGGCGGCAATTAAACTCCACAACCCGGACAAAGGATCCTGGCCGGACAAAGGATCCTGGCCGGACAAGAATGGATAGGGAGTGAACGCACAGGCTGGCAAGAGTGAAGCCCGCCAGCATTGCCCGGACACACGAAAAAGGGGCCACCGGTATCAACCGGCGGCCCCTTTAACGCACAACGCCCCGTAAGGGGCGCCGTGAGCGATTACATCGCGTTGTTGGTCATCATGTTGTTCGACATGTTCATGTCGTTCATCGACATGTTCATGTCGTTCATCGACATGTTGGCGTCGGCTGCCATGTTGGCATCGGCGCCATTGGCTGCATCGACGGCGGTCGTATCGTTCGCCATCATGTTTTCAGCCATCATGTTTTCGTCAACATTCATCGTGTTGTTCGCTGCTTCGTTGCTGCTGCAAGCCGAAACAGCCAGGGCCGCACCGGCGACCAGGATAAGAGCACGCATTCTAAACTCCCTAGATTATGGGACCTGGAGCAGGGTCTTCCGCTTCCGAGATCGCGGGCACCTTAGTCGGAACCCACCGCGCCATCAACCGTCATCTTGAACATCATTCAACCCACTGAGAAAATTAGAGAAATTGGTAATTAAAGCGGTATCGAGCGCGGCCAAAGGGACCGGCTGGCAGAGCGCATCGAGGCTGGTCACGCCGAATTCGGCAATGCCACACGGGACGATCCCGTCGAAATGCGACAGCTGAGGCGCGACGTTGATCGAGAAGCCGTGGAGCGTCACCCAGCGCTTCACGCGCACCCCGATCGCCGCGATCTTGGCTTCGCCGGCTCCGTCGCCGACCCAGATGCCGATCCGGCCCGGCGCGCGATGCGCGGCAATTCCGAAATCGGCGAGCGTGGCGATGATCCAGCCTTCCAGGCCATGGACAAAGCGGCGGATGTCGCGGCCGCGCGCCTCGAGGTCGAGCATGACATAGCCGACCCGCTGGCCGGGGCCGTGATAGGTGTAGCGCCCGCCGCGGCCGGCCGCATACACCGGCAAGCCCATCGGGTTGGAAAGCTCGGCCGGATCGGCGCTGGTGCCGGCGGTGAACAAGGGCGGATGCTCGAGCAGCCAGATATATTCGGGCGCTGAACCGGCGCGGATCGCCGCCGCCCGCGCTTCCATGACCGCGAGCGCCTCGGCGTAGGGCACGAGGTCGTCGCTGATTTTCCATTCCACATCATCCATCGCCGATCGAGATGGCGGCGCGGCGGGTCAACGGCAAGCGGTGATTGCGTTGCGCCATCGCCCCTCACATAAGCCCCGGCAAGACCACAAATGAGGACAGGCATGGCCGGACTGAGGATTTCACGCGCATGGGACGCGACCCTGGCCGTGCTGAAGCGCGACGCGCGATTGCTGGCGCCGGTGGCGCTGGCGTTCATGGTCGTTCCGGCGACGCTTTATGCGCTGGCCGTGCCCGACCCGACGCCAGGGCAAATGCCGAAGCCGGGCATCGGCGGGCTGCTGTATGTGGTGTTGATGATCGTCGCTTTGCTTGGCCAGATGGCGATCATCCGGTTGGCGATCGGGCCGGTGACCAGCGTCGGCGAGGCGATCCGCCACGCACTGCGCCGAGCGCCGGCGGTGATTGGCGCGGGGCTGATCTTCGCGCTTCCGGTGGCGCTAGTGCTGACCCCGATCCTGCTGCCGATCATGGCGAATCCGACCCGTCCGCCACCGCTGCCGTCGCTGCTGCTGGTGATCGCGTCGATCGTGGTGCTGGGCGTGTGGATCCGGCTGATCCTCGCGACCGCGGCGGGGGTCGCCGAGCCGATCGGACCGGTGGCGATCATCAAGCGCAGCTGGGCGCTGACCCGGGGCAATTTCTGGAAGTTGCTCGGCAGCCTGATCGCGTTCGGGATCGTCGCATGGATCGTGATATTGGCGGTCCAGTGGGTCATCGGCGCGGTGTTGATCGTTGCGCTGGGCAAGCCCGAGCCGTGGAGTGTCGCGGCGCTGCTGCTCGCGCTGATCGGGGCGATCACCCAAACCATCGCGTCGGTTGTGTTCGCGGTGCTGCTGGCACGGATCTATCTCGATCTGGCCGGGGCTCAGCCGCCGGTCACGGTCCCCAACAGCGGCACCTGAGGAGCGCAGTCGGCGGGCAATATGCCGAGCAGGCGCGGATCGGCGAAAGTTTCGACCGCGCGACCGACCGCGATGAAGCCCGCACGGCGATAAAAATCGAGCGCGGCCGGATGATCGAGCGTGCAGGTGTGGACGTGGACTTTGGTGACGTCGGCGCGCCACGCCAGGCGGAGCGCCTCGGCGAGAAGCCAGCGGCCATGACCCTGGCCGGCAAGTTCGGGGACGAGGCCGATGAACGCGAGCTCGCATTCCCCGGCGACAGTGAAGTCGAGTTCGATCATTCCGACTTCGGCGCCCGCAGCGTCGATCACC
>JANPMU010000067.1:0-1636 GCA_031427095.1 Sphingomonas sp. | reverse complement strand
CCCCGGGCAAGCGGCGAGCGCATCGAGGCTATGGACAAGATCGCGCGTGACCGAGGCGGGATGCGCGACAAGCGCGACGCGCTGGCCCTCAAGCGGGGCGCGCAGCGCGGGGTCGGCGAGCAACCGGTCGATACCGAATTTCATGGGGCCGCTATTCCGGCAGGCGGGCGAGGAAGCAAGAGGGGTCGTGGAAATCGGGCGGTCCTTCGCCATGAGCGACAGCCCAATAGTGACGTGTGCCGCCGGTCGCCTCGATCACCGCGGTCAGGTTGCAATCGAGTGCCGATCCGCGCAACCACCTCGGCAGGCCGATCGTCGCCTTGAGTGCGAGACGGTCTTGGTCACGCTCGACTGAAATCGCCGGCGCCGCAACGGCTAGATCGCGCATGCCGTCACGCCGGGCGTCAAAGCCGTACGCCGCCCAGGCGCCCGACGGCGCGAAATTATACTCGGCATAGGCGTCCCCGTGGCTGCGCACAAAACCTTCAAAACAGGTGTGACGCCATAACTCGCCAGTTCGCGTTGGGCCGAATTCGGTTGGAATGACGATCGAACCGATTTCACCCGTCGCTTCAAATAATATCCGAAGTCCGTTTGGAACCCGCGTGACGTAAGCAACGAGATTGGAGACGGGTCCGCCGCCGGTATCGGGATGGGCAAGAAGCTGCATGGCAATGCGATACCGGCGCCTGGGCCGTCCACGCAACTTCGCTCTTTCAATGTAGGATTTTGACTGCCACGCTCGCCCGATGGCGTCCGCCCGGCCCCTTTTCCCGCCCACCGGCCCCTTTTCCCGCCCACAAGTATCATTAATCGTTGCGAGAGGGATTTTCGATGGGGACGTGCCGTGACTTTCGTGACCTTTCGAGGTTGCGACTCGGGCTTTCGCATCGCTAGCGCCAAGGCTAAGCGGGAAGCTATGAGCTCCTACCAATCCTCACTCCTCCGCCTGCTCGACGAGCGCGGCTATGTTCACCAGATGACCGATGCCGCCGCGCTTGACGCGCTGGCGCGGCGTGAGGTGATTCCGGGCTATATCGGGTTCGATGCGACCGCGCCGAGCCTCCATGTCGGGAGCCTGGTCCAGATCATGATGCTGCGCCGATTGCAACAGGCGGGGCACAAGCCGATCGTGTTGATGGGCGGGGGGACGACCAAGGTCGGCGATCCGTCGGGCAAGGACGAATCGCGCCAGATGCTGTCGGCGGACGACATCGCGGCGAATATCGCCTCGATCCGGCGGGTGTTCGAGCGGTTCCTGACCTTTGGCGACGGGCCGAGCGACGCGGTGCTGGTCGACAATGACGAATGGCTGGGCAAGCTCGAATATGTCCCGTTCCTGCGCGAGGTCGGCAGGCATTTCACCATCAACCGGATGCTGACCTTCGATTCGGTCAAATTGCGGCTCGAGCGCGAGCAGCCGCTGACGTTCCTCGAGTTTAATTACATGATCCTCCAGGCCTATGATTTTATGGAGCTTTCGCGGCGGAGCGGGTGCCGGTTGCAGATGGGCGGGTCGGACCAGTGGGGCAATATCGTCAACGGCATCGACCTCGCGCGGCGGATCGACGGGGCCGAGCTTTATGGTGTGACGACCCCGCTGATCACCACTGCCGACGGGGCCAAGATGGGCAAG
>JANPMU010000066.1:0-3892 GCA_031427095.1 Sphingomonas sp. | reverse complement strand
GAGCGGACGATCGAATATCTCGAGCTGACCGGACGCGACGCCGACCGGATCGCTTTGGTCCGGGCCTATTGCCAGGCGCAGGGGTTGTGGCGCGACGCATCAAGCCCCGAGCCCTGGTTCACCGACACGCTCGAGCTCGACATGAGCGGGGTCGAGCCCTCGCTCGCGGGGCCGCGCCGACCGCAGGACCGGGTGCTGCTGACCGACCTCGACGACCAGTTCAACGCCGAGCTGGAGACGACCTATAACAAGGCCAATGACCCGCGCGTGCCGGTCGAGGGTGAGGATTTCGATCTGGGCAATGGTGACGTGGTCATCGCCGCGATCACCAGCTGCACCAATACGTCGAACCCGTCGGTGCTGATCGCCGCGGGGCTCGTCGCGCGGAAAGCGCGAGCACTCGGCCTCGACAGCAAGCCGTGGGTCAAGACCAGCCTTGCGCCGGGATCGAAGGTCGTCACCGATTATCTCGATGCCTCCGGGCTGTCGGCCGATCTCGACGCGATCGGGTTCAACCTGGTCGGTTATGGCTGCACCACCTGCATCGGTAATTCGGGGCCGCTCAAGCCCGCAATCAGTCAGGCGATCGCCGACAAGGATCTGATCGCGGCGTCGGTGCTGTCGGGCAACCGCAATTTCGAAGGCCGGGTGTCGCCCGACTGTCGCGCCAATTACCTCGCCTCGCCGCCCCTGGTGGTGGCCTATGCGCTGGCGGGGACGGTACGATCCGACCTGGTCGCCGAGCCAATCGGAACTGGCAGCAATGGCCAGCCGGTGTTTTTGAAGGACATCTGGCCGAGCAACGCCGAGGTCCGTGCGCTGATCGACGCGCATGTCCATTCGGATATGTTCCGCGCGCGCTATGCCGATGTGTTCGCGGGCGACGAGCGGTGGCAGGCGATCGAGATTACGGGCGGCGAGACCTATCGCTGGCCGACCGCGTCAACCTATATCCAGAACCCGCCCTACTTCACCGGAATGACGATGACTCCGGTGCCGCTGGAGGACGTCAATCAGGCGCGCGCGCTGGCGGTGTTCGGCGATTCGATCACCACCGACCACATCTCGCCGGCGGGATCGATCAAGGCCGACAGCCCGGCCGGGTCGTATCTGCAGAACCACCAGGTCAGCCGGGGCGAGTTCAACAGCTATGGCGCGCGGCGCGGCAACCATGAAGTGATGATGCGCGGCACGTTCGCCAACATCCGCATCCGCAACCGCATGCTCGACAATGTCGAGGGTGGCTACACGCGCTATGGCCCGACCGGCGAGACGCTGCCAATCTATGATGCGGCGATGCGTTATCAAGCCGACGGCACGCCGCTGGTGGTTCTTGCGGGCAAGGAATATGGCACCGGCAGCTCGCGCGACTGGGCGGCCAAGGGGACGTTGCTGCTCGGCGTGCGTGCGGTCATCGCCGAAAGCTATGAGCGGATCCATCGCTCCAATCTGGTCGGGATGGGGGTGCTGCCGCTGCAGTTCGCCGACGGCGACACCAGCGCGAGCCTTGGGCTCGATGGCAGTGAGGCGTTTTCGATCTTGGGCGTTGCTGAGATCGAGCCGCGCCAGGATGTCACGGTGACGGTCACCGCCAAGGACGGGACCAGCCGCGACTTCACCGCGCGATGCCGGATCGATACTTTTAATGAGCTCGAATATTTTCGCGCCGGCGGGATCCTCAAATACGTTCTGCGCAAGCTCGCGGCATGATGCTGGCGCTTGCCGCCGAAATCGTCGGCTGGATCGGAGCGGTGCTGATCCTGATCGCTTACGGCTTCCTCAATTCGGGCAGGCTGACCGCGAGGAGCCCCGCCTATCAGTGGCTGAACGTGATCGGCGCGGCGGGCTTCATCGTCAATTCGGGGTGGAATGGCGCGTGGCCGTCGGCGATCCTCAATGTCATCTGGGTCGGCATCGGCATCGCCGCGCTGGTCAGGATGGCGATCCGATCGCCTGACGCAGCCACGGCGGAATGATCGCCCCGCGATTTGCCGCAAGATCGGCGAGGGCATCGACACGGAGATGGTCGAGCCTCAGTCCAAGCTCGGGATAAGCGATGCGGGTGCGCGGACCGGGCTCGTCGCCAGCGACCACGACCAGTCGGCGGTTGACCTTCGCGCGCCAGTTCATTCGCGCGGTATTTTCCTGACCGACGAAGCAGCCCTTGGTGAAGCTGACCCCGTGTAATTCAATGGCGTTGCATTCGAGCCAGAGGATGTCGGCGAGCTCGGCGCGACCTTCGGCGACCCCGAGCGACAGGCGATGCCCGAGCCAGCCGGTCGCGGGTTCGCAAGGCGGGCCGATCCAGCGCTGGCCCAGCTCGGCCAGCCGCGGGTCGGGCGCGCCGTCGCCGTCGACACTCCAATGGACCGCCAGCCCCTCGTCGCGCGCGATGTCGATCGGACGGCGCAAGCGATAGATCGACAGCCGCTTCGCCAGATCGGCCGCCGCCGCCGCCTCGCAGTCGATCAGCAAATCCTCCCCATCGGCCCACACGATAAAATCGAACAAAGTCTTGCCCTGCGGGGTCAGCAGTCCGGCCCACACCGGCAACGCCCCCGCGACGTCGCTCGTCACCAGTCCCTGGAGGAAACCGCGCACGTCCTCGCCCGACAGGCGGAGGACGGCGCGGTCGGTGAGGGTAGTCGAGGCCATGGCCCTGAGGTAGGGAGCGTGCGTGACAAAGCAATCGCTGACCATCCGCCGACCCGACGACTGGCACGTCCATTTGCGCGACGGCGCCTTGCTGGGCGTGGTCGCGCCGTTCACCGCGCGGGCGTTCGCGCGGGCGATCATCATGCCCAACCTCGCTCCGCCGGTGACCAGTGTCGAGCAGGCCGCAGCCTATCGCGCGCGAATCCGGGCGGCGACCGGACCAGGCTTCACCCCGCTGATGACCTGCTATCTGACCGACGCCGCCGACCCCGATGAAATCGCGCGCGGTTTCGCCGACGGCATATGGGTCGCGGCCAAGCTGTATCCGGCGAACGCAACCACCAACAGCGCGCATGGCGTGACCGACATCCGTTCGATCCGACCCGCGCTCGAGCGGATGCAGGCGATCGGCATGCCGTTGCTGGTCCATGGCGAGGTGACCGACCCGGAGGTCGACATTTTCGATCGCGAGGCGGTGTTCATCGACCGCGTGCTGGGTGGACTGGTGCGTGATTTCCCCGCTTTGAAGATCGTGTTCGAACATATCACGACCGCCGAGGCCGCCGATTTCGTCCGTGATTCCGGCCCGACGATCGCCGCGACGATCACCCCGCAGCATCTGGTGATCAATCGCAATGCCCTGTTCGACGGGGGGCTAAGGCCGCACTTTTACTGTTTGCCGGTGGCCAAGCGCGAGCGCCATCGCCTGGCAATCCGGCGTGCGGCGACGTCGGGATCGACGAAGTATTTCCTTGGCACCGATAGCGCGCCGCATGATATTTCGGCCAAGGAAACGGCCTGCGGCTGCGCTGGAATCTTCAACGCACCGTTTGCGCTGGAAAGCTATGCCACCGTGTTCGAACAGGAATGCGCGCTCGACCGGTTCGAGGGATTCGCGTCGGAGCATGGCGCGAATTTCTACGGTCTCCCGCTCAATGAGGGCACGATCACTCTCGTTCGCGAGACGTCCGCAGTTCCCGCGACGATAGTGAAGGGTGGTTCACATCTGGTCCCGTTCCACGCCGGGGAAGTGCTTCACTGGCGGCTTGGCTAGAGTCTGTTTCAGTTAAACGGCACCAGCGCAGCTGAAACAGACTCTAGCATTACAGTTGCGTTTTAGCCTGGATATGGGTGCGTTGCGCTGAGGCTTGATGCGCCCTTCGCCAGCATGACCAGGCGATGATGTGGGCGGGCTGGATGCGGCGCTGTGCCAGCCGGATGGCGATGCGGCGGACCT
>JANPMU010000065.1:0-14838 GCA_031427095.1 Sphingomonas sp. | reverse complement strand
GCCCGCGCCAGCTCGCGCGCATAGACTCCGCCAAGGCTCCAGCCGACCACCAGCACCGGCCGGTCGGGCGAAATTGCGTCGAGCCGCGCCTTCAGTCGCACAACGGTGTCGTCGCACGCACCGCGGTTGAGCCCCATCTCCCACGGGTGGACGCGCCAGCCGCTCGCCGCCAGCGCGCGACGCAATTCCATGGTGGTGCGATCGGTGGCGATGAAGCCGGGGATGACCAACGCCGGCGGCCCGTCCAGCGGACCGCGCGGTCCATTCTGGCCAATCCCGCGCCACATCCGCGACAATAGCCAGCCTGCCTCATGCAGCCGCCGCCAGGCAGGGGGCGGGAGTTCGTCGCGCGGGCTAGAGATATTCGTCCCCGCCCATCAGGCCGCGAAGTGCCTCGGGCAGGCGCACCCGCCCGTCCTCGGTCTGGTGATTCTCGAGCAGCGGCACGAGGATGCGCGGGCTCGCCAGCGCGGTGTTGTTCAGCGTGTGGACGAAGCGCACCTTGCCGCCCTCGTCGCGGTAGCGAAGGTTGGCGCGGCGCGCCTGCCACTCGTGCAGCGTCGAGCAGCTGTGCGTCTCGCGATATTTCTCAAGGCTCGGCACCCAGCTTTCGATGTCGTTCATGCGATATTTGCCGAGGCCCATGTCGCCGGTCGAGGTCTCGATCACCTGGTAGGGGATTTCGAGCAGCGTGAGCAATTGCTCGGCCAGCCCCAGTAATTTTGCGTGCCATTCGGCGCTCAGTGCCTCGTCGGCCTCGCAAATGACATAGGCCTCGACCTTCAAAAACTGATGGACCCGAAGCAGCCCGCGCACGTCGCGCCCCGCGCTGCCCGCCTCGCGGCGGAAGCAGGGCGATAGCCCGGCGTAGAGGATCGGCAGCGTGTCGCGCTCGAGGATTTCACCCGAATGGAGCGAGGTCAGCGCGATCTCGCCGGTCCCCGCCAGGTAAAGCTCGTCCTCGGCGATATGATAGGCCTCGGCCTCATGCCCGGGGAAATGGCCGGTGCCCTCGAACGCGCCATGTTTGGCAATTGCCGGCACGGTGATCGGCGTGAAGCCCGCCCCGGCAACCTGCTCCAGCGCCCAGCCCATCAGCTTGGTCTCGAGCAGCGCCAGCCGCCCCTTGAGGCAATAGGTCCGCGAGCCCGACACCTTGACGATCCGACTCAGCTCCGCCCAGTCATTCTTCTCGATCAAGGCGACATGGTCGATCGGATCGAAGTCGAACTGCGGCCGGGCGCCCTCGGTCCGGATGACGACATTACTGTCTTCGTTCGGCCCGACCGGTGCCCCCTCCCACGGGATCCCGGGCAGTTTGAGCATCATGCCGTGGAGCGCGGACTCCTTGCCGGCCAGCGCTGCCTCGAGCTCGCCCGCGCGAGCCCCCGCCGCCTTGGCCTTGGCGCCCAGCGCAGCCCGCTCCCCGGGCGCGGAATTCTGGAATCCGGCGCTGATCGCATTGCGCTCCGCCCGAAGCGCCTCGATCGCGCCCTTGGCGGCGCGGACCTCGGCATCGAGCGCCAGCAAAGCGGCCAAATCGAGATCGACTCCCTTGGCGGCAATCGCCTGCTCGACGGTGGACCGATTGGCCCGGATGAAATCCATGCTCAACATGACCGCGCACTGCGCGAAACTCGCTTATGAGGCAAGTCGCAGCCAATTGGCGCGGCGCGCGTCTTGCCCTAACAGCCCCCCACGCACTGCCACAGGAGTCCCCATGCCGTCCGGCCTCATTGCCCTGCTTGACGACGTTGCCGCGCTGACCAAGCTTGCCGCGGCGTCGGTCGACGATATCGGCGCGGCGGTCGGCAAGGCGGGGACCAAGGCGGCGGGGGTGGTGATCGACGATACCGCAGTCACGCCGCGCTATGTCACCGGCCTGTCGCCCGACCGCGAACTGCCGATCATCTTCAAGATCGCGCTCGGCAGCCTCAAGAATAAATTGTTCATCCTGCTCCCCGTGGCGATGCTGCTGAGTGCGTTTGCGCCATGGGCGGTGACGCCCTTGCTGATGTTCGGCGGCGCCTATCTGGCGTTCGAAGCGACCGAGAAGATCCTCGAAGTGATCACCGGCGACCATCATGCGGTCGACAGTCTGATGGCCGCCGACGAGCCCGCCGAGCTCGAACAGCGCCAGGTCGCGGGCGCGATCCGCACCGATTTCATCCTCTCGGCCGAGATCATGGCCATCGCGCTCGCCAGCCTCGGCGACATGTCGTTGTGGATGAAGGGCGGCGCGCTGGCGCTGGTCGGCATCGGCATCACGCTCGCGGTCTATGGCGTGGTCGCGATCATCGTGAAACTGGACGATATCGGCCTCCACATGGCCGAGCGGCGCCCGCCTGTCGTGCGCCAGATCGGCCGCGGGCTGGTCCGCGGCGTGCCCCGATTGCTGTCCTCGCTATCGGCCATCGGCACTGCAGCGATGCTGTGGGTCGGCGGCGGCATTCTGCTCCATGGTTTCGAACAACTGGGCTACAAATCCTTCCCGCATACGGTCCACGACAGCGCCAATTGGATCGCCGCCCAGATCGGCATCCTCAAAGCCGCGACCGAATGGCTCGCCAATGCCGTGGGCGCGGCGATCGTCGGGCTGGTCATCGGTTTCGCCATCGTGCTGATCGTCCGCCAGTTCACGGCGCACCCCGAAAAATATGTCGTCGACGCCTGATGTCGGCGCTGCTCATCTTCTTGGGCGGAGGCCTCGGAGCGCTGCTTCGCTATGGTGCCGGGCGGCTTGCAGCCTATCCGTTCGGCACACTCATCGTCAATGTCAGCGGCTGCCTCGCGATGGGCTTGCTGCTCGGTTGGTTGACTTCGCGTGGCGATCACGGCCCCGCCCGGCTATTCCTCGCGACCGGCCTGCTCGGCGGTTTCACCACCTTCTCCGCCTTCAGCTTCGACACCCTGTTGTTGTGGCAGCGAGGAGCCCATGGCGCCGCCTTCGCTTATGTCGCGGCATCGGTCATACTCTCGCTCGCCGCCGTCGCGCTGGGCTTTGCGCTGACCCGCAGCATCTAATCGAAGTGCAACCGGCGATAGCTTTCGCGAAAATACAGCAGCGGATCCAGCCCCGCCCCACCGGTCCAATCCACTGTCCTGGCTTCAGGCCATCGCGATAAGATCGGCGCAATCCACCTCCAGCACCTCCGCAACCAAGGCATCGACGCCGTCCGCGACGCAGTACAGCGGCTGGAACATGTCATGGTGATAAGGGGTGGCAATCGCATCGCGCACCGTGAAGCGCTTCCGCTCGACCGCGTCGCTGTCGAGGCTGACGCCAAATTCGCCGAAGCTCGACGCCAGCCCCGCGCCCAGAATCTTCACCTCCTCGTTCTCGCGGCACAGAGAAAATTCGACACTGTGCCAGTATAGCCGCGCCGCCCAATCACCATGGCCCGCCGCGATCGCCGCCAGCCCGAGCCGTCCACTATGCTCCATCATCGCCGCGAAGCCCGCGTGGCTCAGCATCGGCACATGGCCGAAAATGTCGTGGAACAGGTCGGGCTCCTCGAGATAATCGAGCTGCGCGAAGCTGCGGATGAAATTGCCCACCGGAAACACCCGCTCGGCCAGCATCGCGAAGAAGATCAGGTCGGGCACCAGCCCCGGCACCGCCACCGTGCGCCACCCGGTCCGCGCTTCCAGCTTGGCGTTCAACTCGGCCAAATCGGGAATCCCCGGCTTCGACAGATGGAGCAAATCGAGCCCGTCGAGAAACGGCGTGACGATGCGCTCGCCCAGCGCCGCGACCTGCCGTTCGAACAGGATATCCCACACGCGGTGGTCCTCGCTGGTAAAGTCCTCCCAGCATTGCGCGATGACATAATCCTGCCAGCGGCTGCTCGCGCCGAGCGGGGTCTGATGGAGGGCTGGTTGCGACATGGTCATTTCCCTGGGGCAATAAAAAACCCCGCCGAGCGGATGCTTGGCGGGGCGGTGGAAGGGCTTGGGGCAAATATCCTCAGCCGGTCTCCACCGCGCCTGGATAATAATAATTAACCGCCGACGAGGCCGTCGGCGTGCAGATGCGGCAAAGGGCGGCGATCCGGTTCATCGGCTCGCCCTAAAGCATCCCGGTCCTGAACGCCACCTGTCTCGGACAGCCTGAAATTTGTATCTGATTTCCGCGACCAGCCATGATCGATCAGCTCGTCAGATTTTTACTTGCCGTCGATGAATTGCCAGAACGAGCCAACCCATCAATCGCCTCCGCCAACGCCACATCGCGCGCCGTAACGCGGCCGGCGTCATGGCTGGTCAGGCGAAAATCGACCCGGTTCCAGACACTGGTGAACTCGGGATGGTGGTCGACCGCCTCGGCATGCGCGGCGACGCGCGTCAGGAAGGCGAACGCCTCGGCGAAATCGGCGAAGGTGAAGCGCTTGGTCAGGGCGCCGTTCGCCTCGGTCCAGCTGTCACTATTGGTCATCGCACCATGATACACGCCTGTCCGGTCATTGCGAGGCGCGAAGCGACGACGGAGGCGTGTTGCCAGCGACTTGCAATGCGCCGCCTCGCGGAGCAGTGGAGCGGTCAAAGGAGGATCGAACATGGCCCCCGCTATCGTCGAAAGATCGCCGCTCGGGCTCGACAATCCGATGGGCACCGACGGCTTCGAATTCGTCGAATATGCCGCCCCGGAACCGCAGCTGTTGCGCGACCTGTTCACGAAAATGGGCTTCCCCGCAGTCGCGCATCACCGCCGCAAGGACGTCACCCTCCACCGTCAGGGCGACATCAACTTCATCATCAACGCGGAAGCCAACAGCTTCGCCCAGGCTTTCGCTCGCGATCATGGCCCATGCGCCTGCGCGATGGCCTTCCGGGTCAAGGATGCTCCCGCCGCCTTCAAGCGGGCCGTCGCACTCGGAGCAATGCCGGTAGCGAGTGACGCGGGGCCGATGGAACTCCACCTTCCGGCGATCGAGGGGATCGGCGGATCGCGGCTCTACCTCGTCGACCGATATGGCGACCGCGAAATTTACGATGTCGACTTTCTGTTCGAGCCCGACGCCGCGGAACGGATGGCAGCTTGCGCTTCGCACCTCACCTACCTCGATCATTTGACTCATAATGTGAACCGCGGGCGGATGGCGCACTGGGCCGATTTTTACGAAAAACTGTTCAACTTCCGCGAGATCCGCTACTTCGACATCGAGGGAAAGGTCACCGGTTTATTCTCCAAGGCGATGACCAGCCCGTGCGGCAAGATTCGCATCCCGTTGAACGAGAGCCAGGACGACAAGAGCCAGATCGAGGAGTTCTTGCGCGAATATAAGGGCGAGGGGATCCAGCATATCGCGCTGGGAAGCGACGACATCATCGCCGCGGTCGACATTCTCGGGGCGCGCGGAATCCCGTTCCAGAATACGCCGGACAGCTATTACGAACGGGTCGACAGCCGCGTCCTCGGCCATGGCGAGCCGACCGCCGAACTCAAGAAACGCGGCATCCTCCTCGACGGCGCGCCAACCGAAGGGCAGGGCCTGTTGCTCCAGATCTTCACCCAGAATGTCATCGGCCCGATTTTCTTCGAAATCATCCAGCGCAAGGGCAATGAGGGCTTCGGCGAGGGTAATTTCAAGGCCTTGTTCGAATCGATCGAGCTCGACCAGATCCGCCGCGGGGTCGTCTGAATGGATCGGCTCGACGCTTTCATTTGCGACGCGGTGCACACCCCGATCGGCGGCTATGGCGGCGCGATCGCCCTCGCCCCCGCGCTCGAACGCGTCTGATGGACGTGGACGCGATCATGGCCGTTCTTGCGACTGTCCCCGATCCGGAAATCCCCGCGATTTCGGTCGTCGAACTCGGAATCGTTCGCGGCGTGGCTGACGGGAAGGTGGTCATCACGCCGACTTATTCCGGTTGCCCCGCGACTCTGTTAATCCACCAGTCCATCCGCGAGGCGCTCGACGCGGCCGGTTTTCGCGCCATCGCCATCGAAACACGGATTTCCCCAGCCTGGACGACCGACTGGATCAGCGAAGCCGGCAAGCAAAAGCTCAAATCCTACGGCATCGCCCCGCCCGATCCGGCCAAGACCGCCATTTGTCCGCGCTGCGGTTCGACCGCCACCCAGGAAGTCAGCCGCTTCGGCTCGACCCCGTGCAAGGCGCAGTGGCGCTGCCTCGATTGCCTGGAACCGTTCGACCGCTTCAAATGCCATTAGCGAAGCCGGCGCGGTGTCCGGCCGGTTGACCCGCGCGCCCGAAACTTTCGACGCGATCATCATCGGCGCCGGCGCTGCCGGACTCTTGTGCGCGGCGGAGGCCGGAAAACGCGGTCGGCGGGTGCTGCTGATCGACCATGCCGATGCGCCGGGAAAGAAGATCCTGATCTCGGGCGGGGGGCGGTGCAACTTCACCAACAGCCACACCGCGCCCGACCGCTACCTCAGCGCCAACCCCCACTTCGCCAAGTCGGCGCTGGCCCGCTACACTCCGTCTGACTTCATCGCTTTGGTCGATCGTCATGGCATCGCGTGGCACGAAAAGACCCTCGGCCAACTGTTCTGCGACGGTCCGGCGCGACAGATCGTCGACCTGCTCCTCGCCGAATGCGCTGCGGGCGGGGTCAATCTCCAGCTTGGCCATGCGGTGGATATGATCGACCATTCGGATGGCCGCTTCCGCCTCACCTGCGGCGGCCGCACCGTCACTGCCCGATCATTGGTGATTGCGTGCGGCGGATTGTCGATTCCCAAATTGGGCGCGACCGGCTTCGCTTATGATCTCGCGCGGCGATTCGGGCTCCGCGTGGTCGAGCCGCGCCCGGCTTTGGTCCCGTTGACGCTAGGCGGCGAAGAAATGCTGTTCCGCACCTTGTCGGGGGTCGCGGCGCCGGTCGAGGTCCGCTGCGGCAAAGCGGCGTTCCGCGAGGCGGCCTTGTTCACTCACCGCGGGCTGTCAGGACCGGCGATCCTGCAAATCTCGTCTTACTGGCGCCATGGCGAGACGATCGCGGTCAATTTCCTACCCGACGCGTCTTCGGCCTGGCTCCGCTCGGCCAAGCGCGACACGCCGCGCTCGACGCTTCGCCGAACACTTGCCGCGCAGCTTCCCGACCGTCTCGCCGAAACGTTGAGCGAACGGCTCTCGCTTGAAAAGCCGCTTGCGGACACGCCCGATCGATGTCTTGCCGCCGCCGAAGCGCGCCTCGCCGCCTGGCCGTTCACCCCCAACGGCAGCGAGGGTTTCGCGAAGGCCGAAGTGACGGTCGGCGGCATCGCCACCGCCGAACTGTCGTCGCAGACGATGGCGGCCAGGCGAGTCCCCGGGCTCTACGCGATCGGCGAGGCGGTCGATGTGACCGGCTGGCTTGGCGGCTATAATTTCCAATGGGCCTGGGCGAGCGGCCAAGCGGCGGCTCAGGCGTTGTAATTCGAAGCCGTTGACCATTGACGTCGGTTAGCGGCTGGCCGGATTGATCTGCCCCCTTCCGGGTGGTCCATCGATTATCATAGTCTGGACCTCGAGGCAGCACATGGATGGGCAGGAAGCGTCCCACGCCGGAGGAGATTATCGGCACGTTGGGTGAGGCAGAGATCGTGCTGGCAGAGGGCAGGACGGCGAGCGATGCCAGTCGTCGGATCGCGGTCAGCGCGCAGACCCCGGCGTTCGCCGGGGCAGGCTCTATTACCGCTGGCGCAAGGAATATGGCGGTCTGAAGACCGATCAGGCGCGTCGGATGAAGGCCCTGGAAAAGGAGAATCTGCGGCTCAGGCGGTCGACGAATGCGCGCTGCATCTCGCTCATTGCGAGCTCGGGCCTGGTCATTGCGCATACTCATAAGCAAAAGCGGCGGCGGCACCGAACAGGCCGGGCTGGGGGTAAGTGATCAGTTTGACCGGCATCTCGCTCATCCGCCGCTCGAACCGGCCCTTGGCGATGAAGCGCTCACGGAACCCCGATCGCGGAAGATGCTCCGCCAGCCGCAGCCCGAGCCCGCCACCGATCACCACCGCGCCGGCGCCGTGCGCCAAAGCAAGGTCCCCGGCGATTGCGCCCAGTGACAGGCAGAATCGATCGAGCGCGGCCGCGGCGAGGCTGTCTTCGCCCGTCAAAGCCTCGGCCCACAGGATTTTTTCGGTCCGGCTAGGCACCGCGCGACCTTCGATTGCCGCCAGTGCTTCATGGATATTCGCAAGTCCCATACCCGCTGCGATACGCTCAACCGACACTCTGCGGAAACGTTTACGCAAATGGCCAAGAATTTTATCCTCAAGTCCATCGAGAGGGGCAAAATCCATATGGCCGCCCTCGGTCGGGACGACCTGATAGCCGGTTTCGCGGCGGATCAACTGGGCCACGCCCAGACCGGTCCCGGGACCGACCACGCTGATCACGCCATGCTCCGGAAGCGCGCGATCGCCGCCCGACAGCGATTGGAAATATTCTTCGCCAAGATGGGCCACGGCATGCGCCACTGCGGCGAAATCATTGACCACGGTGAACCGCTCGACGCTTAACTCGCGCGACAGCGAATCCGGTCGGATCGCCCAGCTGTTGTTGGTCAGTTGATAGCTATCGCCCTCGACCGGGCCGGCCATCGCAATTCCCACCGCCGACGGCAGCGCACGTCCGGCGCGGCGCGCAAACTCCTCCCACGCGGTCGCCAGGCTGGCGTAATCGGCGGTGTTGAGCGTGCACGCCTCGCCGAGCATCGTGACCCGACCGTCCGCGATCCTCGCGATCGCGAAACGCGCGTGCGTGCCCCCGATATCGACTGCGACAATCTCGCTCATAAACCCTCCGTTCCGCGGCCGGTCGGTGGCGGAGCGGGCAGCCGTGTTGTGCCGCCGCTCACTGGCGCGGAGTGCCTGTTCCATCGGCGATTTCGCGTCAACCGCGAAAATGCCACCCTGCAAGTCGACGCTCCTCCGCTTGCTTTAACCCGCCAGCGACCAAATTAAGCCAATCGACGAGACAGCACGGAGTGCCCTCGCACCAATTGCCCAAGCGGGAGGTAAGGCGACTGTTTCTTACCGACCCGACAGCCCTATTTCTCCCGGCGCAAAATATCGACGCACTTTTCTCCGATCATGATGCAGGCAGCATTGAGCCCCCCTGACGGCAGGGTCGGCATGATTGAGGCATCTGCAACCCTCAACCTGGACACTCCACGAACCCGAAGGTCAGGATCCACCACCGCCAGCGCGTCATTGCCCATCCGGCAGGTTCCTGCCGAGTGAAATGCGGGTGAGGCATTGCCACGTACATAATCGAGCAACGTTTCGTCGCTCTCTGTTTTCAAGCCGGGCAATACTTCCCTGGCGCCGAGTTTACTCAGTGCCTGGCCGCGCCCTATCCTCCCGATAAGGCGCAAACCGTCTAAAACGGTCCTCACATCATCCGGCGTTGTAAGGAAGTTTGGCGCTATTCGTGGCAATTGACGATAATCTGCTGAAACGACGTGACTTTGCCCGCGGCTCTCCGGCCGGACCGGAAAAAACGAGATCTGGAAACTGGACTCGGGCGCGAGATCGGTTCCGAAATTATTGACTTCGAACGGGTGGAACAGAAAGCTGATATCTGGCCCCGGAAGACCCGGCCTGGTGCACGCCATGCCGCCAGCCGGTGCGGGGCCGGCCGCTAACGGTCCGTCCTTGGCGATCAAATATCGCAAACCTGCGGCGATTTTCAAGATTGGGTTCGCCATAATAGCATTTAATGTATGACTTGATTTCGTTATATATGATCGCTTGATCAGGAGGTGTTCCATCAAATTGGAACCAACACCGTCGAGTTGGTGAATGACCGCGATTCCTGCCTTCTTAAGCACTTCAGGTGCCCCAATCCCCGACCGCTCAAGGATTTGGGGACTATTCAACGCTCCGGCAGAAAGAATAATTTCCTTTCGCACCAAAACGCGACCGGGTTCGCCATTGGTAACGTAGCGAACTGCGCTGGCAATTCTCCCTTCAAACTCGATCCTGTCGACAGTGGAGTTCAACACAATATGCAAATTAGTTCGTCGGCGTGCAGACTTCAAATAGGCGCGCGCCGTCGATGCGCGACGGCCTTTCCGAGTAGTTGTCTGAAAATAGCCAACTCCCTCTATATCTTCCCGGCAGAAATCATCAGATCGTTTTATGCCCGCTGCTTCCGAGTCTCGGATGAAGGCTTCGCTTAGCGGAGTGCGCCATCTGACGTCCTCAACACTGAGCGGACCCTCCGTACCGTGATAGGCGTCTTCTCCGCGACTTTGTTTTTCTGCGCGTCGAAAGAAGGGTAATACTTCATCATATGACCAGCCGGTCGCGCCCATCTGTCGCCATAAGTTGTAATCATAGGGTAAACCACGAATATATATCATTCCGTTGACCGAGCTCGAACCACCTAAAACCTTACCGCGCGCCATTGGAAATGAACGATCGCCAAGTTCTTTTTCAGGCTCGCTGGCGAAAGGCCAAGAGTATTTGGGGTTTGCCAGTACACGCGCAAAACCAAGTGGGACACCTATCCAGGGACTGTTATCCGCTGGTCCGGCTTCCAGCAACAAGACCTGGTTAGCAGGATCTTCGCTCAGCCTGGCCGCTATGACCGCACCGCTCGATCCCGAGCCCACGACCACATAATCAAAGGTCATTGAATTAAGCGTCAATTTCAGACCCGGTATTCAGACCTCGCCATGCGAGAGCACCGCCATCAACGGCATAGACCGAGCCGTTGATGAACGAGGAGTCCTCGGAAGCCAGAAAACAAGCTAACTTCGCGACCTCTTCTGGCCGTCCCAAACGAGGGATGAGGTGACTACCACACAACAGATCCATCGTTGCTTTTTTGTCTTCTGATACTTCCAAATATTTTTGCATCATCGGAGTGTCGATTGAACCCGGGCAGTAACAGTTGCACCGGATGTTGTACTTCGCGAGATCAACAGCGGTGGCCTTGGTGAGCATTATAACTCCACCCTTGGCGGTGCAATAAGCGCCAGAGCGGGGGAAAGCGACCAATCCACCGGTGGAGCCAACATTGATGATAGACGCACCGAGCTTGCTCTTTTTCAGGTACGGCGCAGCATGTTTGGTGCCAAGCCAGAGGCCACGCAGATTCACCTCGTATACGATAGCCCAAGTTTCCTCCGACATTTCGTCAATCGAAGTTTCGGTAGTGAGGTCAGTCTCGTGCACAGCTGCATTATTGTGGAGAACGTCTATTCCACCGAAATGATCAGCGGACCTATCCATCAGTTCCTTGATGGAGCTACTGTTTCGAACGTCGCACTGAATAGCAATTCCGTCATTGCCCTCACCAATGATCAGAGCGGCAGTCTCATCTGCACTTGTAGCATTGATATCGGATGCAACAACACGCCCGCCTTGGCGGGCCATTTCAAGCGCGCTCGCTCGACCCATGCCACTGCCGGCACCGGTGATGACGCACACTTTGCCATCTAGTCGGTTTCCCATAGGATACTGCTCCGTTATTTGAGTGCGACGGGCCAGACCAGATTTACGTTCGTGACATTGGCCACCATCCCGGACGCGTAGCCGATCGGGACGTCGCCCTGGAGGCTGAATTCCGGAATGCGTTTGAGCCATTCTTCGAGCGTAATCACAAGCTCCAACCTCGCAAACAGCGCGCCGGCGCAGCGATGGACGCCGCCTCCAAAGGTGAGATGCGGAGCACCTTTTCTGGCAAAATCCACATTCCACGGATCAGGGTACACTGTTTCGTCCAGGCCAGCGAGTGCGGTGGGTAGCAACACCATCTCACCCTGCTTGAGCGAGACCCCGTCATATTCCTGATCCTTTGCGATCATCCGTCCCTCAGAAATTACCGGGAACCTGCGGAAAAGCTCTTCCGCGCCCGAGGCAATCTTCTTTGGGTCCGCTCTGATTTCAGCAACCTTGTCCGGGTTGCGAGCCAGATAGATCATCGCGAAATTCAAGAATGCCACTACGGTGTCCAAGCCTGCCAGAAGCAGGAGGCTGACCAGGCCGAGGGCATGGTCGTGGCTGATGGGCTCACCGTCGATATCAAGATTAACCATCAACGAGATGAGGTCGTCGGCCTTGCTGCCGCGACGGGCCTTCACGATCGGATCGACATAGGCGAAGAAGCCCTTGTTGCCCTCCTCGAGAACTGCGGCCCGCTCGGCCGGCGTATTGCCCTCAGGGCGCGTCATCAAATGAGCAAAATGGGTCAGTTTCGGAACGTCCGATAACGGGAGGTCGGCGAGGGCCATGAAGATCAGAACAGGAAACTTCTCGGCGTAATCTTTCGCGAAGTCGCAGCTTCCCTTATCGATGATCCCGTCGATTAACTCCTTGGAGAAAATCCGAGCTTTCTCATCGAAACGCCTGACCATGGCTGTCCCGAGCGCGCCTGTAAGGCCTTTACGATAGGGAGTATGCTCCGGCGGATCCATCCGCGTAGGAACCATTTCATACTTTTCGCCGGCCTCTTTCGGCATGAAAATAACATGGCTTGAGAAGCGCGCGGGATCCAGATAAATTTCGCGAATAGTGTTAAAGTTAGTCGCGATCCAGTGGCCTCCATTTCGTGGAGTCCACATAAGATCTCGTGCTCCAGGCGCCATACTACGGACCCACGCTTCGTGATAGCCGTCCTCGATGCCGTTAAGAGCATACATGTCAACGTCAACCACTCTTTCGTGCGGCACGTTATGAGGAATCTCTACGCCATCTAGCTCGCTGGGAAAATCTATAGTTGCCATTTTCTGCCTCTTTGCTAAAATTACGTCCTTATCAAGCGATCGTAAGACTATTATAGAGCGGTCGAACCCGACTAAAGCGCTCCAGGCGCATGGATCCGCGGCGCAACCTCTTTAGCTATCAAGTCGAGCGAATAAAACCATGGTGACGGGTCATCCGAAAAATCGTGGGCCTCCACTTGCATTGTGCCCCATCCACCGCACTTCTCGAAAAGTGTGTTGAGTTTGTCCACAACAGTATCCGGCGAACCGACCAGGAAAACATGGTCAACTAAAAACTCAAGGTCCACATCTGCCATATCGACACCCGCGTCGCGCGCAAAGCCGTCCAGCAATCCAAAGCGCGCAAATACGGGCATAAGATATCTAGTGAAACAATATCCGATGGGGCCCTCCATCACGATCTTTTTTGCCTCCGCATCCGTATCTGCAACGAAGATGGTCTGTGTAACTGCATGCCGTGACCTGTCTGGGACGAAGCCGGCCTTGGCATTGGCTTCTGCGTAAATCTCCCAATGCTTCTTCAGTGCATCCAAACCAGAAAATATCGAAATGGGTTTGAAGTTACGTTCACCTGCCAGCTTCATAGAAGGAGAGTTGCCGCTGACCCCCGTCACTGCTATTTCCGGCATCCCCCCGACAGGCGAAAAGTCCGCCATTCGATATTGTTCGTCACCATCTTTTATTGCCTGCGACTCCTCTGGAAATCCGGCGTTCCAGAACTTGCCCTCGTGGAAGAACGGTTCCCTTTTCCATATCTTTTCCATGATCAAGAGGGATTCTCTCACCATCTCATTTAGAAACTCCGTATCGGAGCCGTTCCTTATCCCATGGAGATATGCGGAATCTGGATAGCCGCCCGCTCCAATCCCGAGGAAATAACGCCCCTCCAGAATTTGGGACATCCAGCCGATCATCACTGCGAGCTTGGCGGGGTGATGATGCGGCAAAATATGGGACATTGGAGCAAACTTGATGCGGCTGGTCTGAAGACCGCCCGCGATCATAATCAACTCGGGGTTCGGGATGTTCTGCCATACTTCCGAAGCGTGCTCCGATATAAGCATGTTCGTGAAGCCGGCCTTGTCGCAAGCGATAGAGTTCGCAACTCCCCAATCCACGGTTTGGCGCGCTGTACGGCCCGGCCGCATATAGGGGTGAAATATCAGCCCGGTTTCCATTTTCAAACCTTATCGACATCCGACATTAAATCGTCGTTACAGTAGATCAGTGCGAAGTCATTCCACCATCTATGACATATTCTGCACCAGTTACGAAAGAGGATTCATCGGACGCCAGAAAAACGACAAGATGTGATACTTCAACTGGTTCGGAAATTCGACGCAGAGGAATCATTAACAGAGCGTCGCCGCCAACTTCGTCTGTTGCTTCGATCATCATGGGGGTCATTGTGTAGCCAGGGTGTACAGAATTACAGCGAATTCCTTCAGGACCATATTCTACAGCAACCATCTTTGACATTCCACGCACTGCCCACTTGCTAGCAGCATATGCAATGTTTGGCGTTCCATAGATGCATGTGATTCCCGCGTTCGAGGAGATGTTTATAATGGACCCGCCGCCAGCTCGTAACATTGAAGGAATGACACTCTTCATGCCCAGAAACAGCGCGTTTTGATTTACCGAAATGACTTTTAGATAATCCTCTTCACTGAAATCTACAGTGTTGGACACCGTTCCGAGGATGCCAGCGTTGTTGACCAAAACCGATACAAAGCCGAAAGCTTTCTCAGTTTCGGCAACGACACGAGTCCAATCAGCTGCGTTCGCGACATCTTGCGCCACGAAAATGGCATTATCACCCAACTCATCTGCCAACGCTCTTCCGGCGGCTTCGTTACAATCAGTCAACACAACCTTGGAACCATGCATGACAAACTCGCGAGCATGCGATGCTCCCATCCCGCGTGAAGCACCCGTAATGATGGATACTTTTCCGTCCAATCTGCCCATCGATCCATCCCCATTCTTATTTTGCGAAAGATATTCTATTCTCGAGGCAATGACGAGACGCTCTCGACCCTGACACTGTTATGAGACAACAAGGTAAAGATCGGATCACTTCGATCTCCACGCTTTCCGACGTAAAAATCATCTAGCGCGAAAGGTGCCTCACCCGGATGCCAGGTT
>JANPMU010000064.1:0-2691 GCA_031427095.1 Sphingomonas sp. | reverse complement strand
CCGCCGGTCGAACAGGCCGCGATAGTGGCCGATGCGGTGGCGGGTGTATCCGGGCTGGTAAAATCGAACGCGAAGATGTCGTGGGCCTCGCTGCGAAGGTGCAGGCGCGGATCATCAACCTCGATCCGGGAGACGGCGGCGACATGACGATCGAACAACCCCAGATCGAACCCGGCGACGATTCGCAACGGCGGAATGCGATCGCCCGCCAGATCCGCCAGCGCGATCCGCGCCGAGGCGCGCGGCGGGACGATCCGGGTATCAGGATATGCGAAGCGCCGGACCGCGTCGCGCAGCGCCGGAAGCACGCTTTCGCCGACCAAATCATGGCCGAAAATCTCGTGGACGATGACGTCGACCCTGCCGCCCAGATCGGCCTCGACATCGATATCGGCCGAGTTCTTCGCAAATATGCGGACCGTGTCGGCAAGGCCATTATCCGCGACGATCGCGCGGGCCGTCGCCGCCAGCATCGGATTGGCCTCGCACGCGACCACTTCGCTGGCGCCGGCGCGCGCCGCCATCATCGCCAGCAGCCCGGTTCCCGCGCCGATATCGAGGACCTTGTCACCGTCCGCGACGGCGCGCGCGATGGCCCTGGCATAGGCATGGTTGCGCGCGGAATCCTCCAGCATATGGGAATGAAATTTTGGAACGCGGTGGGTCAGGATGATCGCTGCAGCTTCGCGGAAATGCGGATCGCCGGGGTTGAGCGCGAGCGCATGGTCGACCAGCGCCACGGCCTTGTCGCCCTGACCGGCGTCGATCAACGCGCAACACAGCTTGACCAGATGCGCGGGTTGGGCCGCAAGCGCCGCATTGATCCGGGTATCGGCCACCGATTGTCCTTGGTAAGCGCCAGCGTGGAGCGAGCTTGTTCTTCGACCCGACCGACAAAGGCAAGATCGGGTCGATCATCAAGGGTTCAGGCGGGCGGGCAAAATTCCCCCTTTCAATCGCCAGATGAATCGCTATATCGGCGTCATCCAACACATTGACGGCTTTGCCGCACGGATTCGTGCGCTTGGTCGTCCTGCCCTTCCCCGGGACACGGCCCATCCAGCGCACGGGCCGCACGCAGTGGGGAAGGATCCACGCAGGACAAGCGCCTGACAACAACGCGACCCCCGCTCTTGGTGGGAGTCGAGGTCCGAGCCCCCGCTTCCTGCGGACGGTCGGACGAGCGCAGGGAATATCATGGCGACCAAAGCGATCGAGACCGCAGCCCGAGTCCGCGGCCGGACCACCAACTCGCGGCGTATCCGCAAGATCTTCGGCAACATCCACGAAATTTCGGAAATGCCGAACCTGATCGAGGTTCAGCGCGAGTCGTACGAGCAGTTCCTCCGCTCCGACCCCGCGACGAGCTATGTCTCGGGCCTTGAAAAGACGCTGCGCTCGGTCTTCCCGATCCAGGATTTCGCCGGCACCGCGCATCTCGACTTCGATCGCTACGAGCTCGAGAAGCCCAAATATGACACCGACGAGTGCCGCCAGCGCGGACTGACCTATGCCGCGCCGATGCGCGTCACTCTGCGCCTGACCAGCTTCGAGATCGATCCCGACACCGAGACCAAGTCGGTCATCGATATCAAGGAGCAGGACGTCTATATGGGCGACATGCCGCTGATGACGATGAACGGCACCTTCATCATCAATGGCACCGAGCGAGTCATCGTTTCCCAGATGCATCGCTCGCCCGGCGTGCTGTTCGATCATGACCGCGGCAAGACCCATTCGTCGGGCAAGTTCCTGTTCGCGGCGCGGGTCATCCCCTATCGCGGCAGCTGGCTCGACTTTGAATTCGACGCCAAGGACATCGTCAACGTCCGCATCGACCGCAAGCGCAAGCTGCCCGTCACTGCGCTGCTTCACGCGCTCGGTTTGTCGAACGAAGAGATTCTCGAGCATTTCTACAATAATGTGACCTACAGCCGCGGTCCCAATGGCTGGCAGATTCCGTTCGCCGCCGAGCAATGGCGCGGACAGAAGCCGACCCATGAGGTGATCAACGCCGACACCGGCGAAGTGGTGTTCAAGTCGGGCGAGAAGATTACCCCGCGCAAGGCGACCCAGGCCGGCAAGGACGGGCTGACGAATCTGATCATCCCGACCGAAGAGATCTTCGGGCGTTTTTCGGCGTTCGACCTGATCAACGAGAAGAGCGGCGAAATCTACATCGAGGCCGGTGACGAAGTGACGCCTGAGAATCTCGAGCTGATCGACAAGGCCGGGATCGACCGGCTTGAACTGCTCGACATCGATTACATCAACACCGGCCCGTGGATGCGCAACACGCTCAAGGCCGACAAGGCCGAGGATTCGGACCAGGCGCTGTCCGACATTTACCGCGTCATGCGCCCGGGCGAACCGCCGACGCGCGAGACCGCCGATGCGCTGTTCTACGGCCTGTTCTTCGATTCGGAACGCTATGATCTGTCCGCAGTCGGTCGCGTGAAGTTGAACATGCGCCTCGAGCTTGATGCCCCCGACACGATGACCACGCTGCGCCGCGAGGATATTCTCGCGGTGGTCCGGACGCTCGTCGACCTGAAGGATGGCAAGGGCGAAATCGACGACATCGACAACCTCGCCAACCGCCGCGTGCGGTCG
The DNA here is from genome assembly GCA_031427095.1 of Sphingomonas sp. Classification (GTDB taxonomy): domain Bacteria; phylum Pseudomonadota; class Alphaproteobacteria; order Sphingomonadales; family Sphingomonadaceae; genus Sphingomicrobium. Next base: position 78 of record JANPMU010000064.1, on the reverse strand, counting down.
GTCGGCGAACTGCTCGAGAACCAGTATCGGGTCGGCCTGCTGCGCATGGAGCGTGCGGTCAAGGAGCGGATGAGCTCG
>JANPMU010000063.1:0-2380 GCA_031427095.1 Sphingomonas sp. | reverse complement strand
GTCGGGCTTTTTCGGGATCGGCGGCGGTTTTCTGATCGTTCCCGGCCTGATCGCCGCGACCGCGATGCCGATCTACAACGCGATGGCGACCTCGCTGCTCGCGGTCACCGCGTTCGGCGTGACCACCGCGTCGAGCTATGCACTGGCGGGGCTGGTTGATTGGGCCGTCGCCGCAGCGTTCATCGGTGGCGGGCTGGTTGGCGGTCTGATCGGGGCGCGGCTCGCTAAACGGCTGAGCGCCAGACGCGGCGCGCTGACCAAAATGTTCGCCGGCCTGATCTTCGTCGTCGCGGCCTACATGCTGTGGCAGGCTGGCACGGTCTTCATCTAGAATTTGTTTCCGCTTCGCTGGTGCGGCACCGGCCCGCTCCCCCACCCGGCCACCCGATCAGTCTATTCTATGGGCGGCCGGGTGGGAGAGCGGGCCGGTGCGGTCCAATTCAAACAGACTTCAGGCCCGCTCTAGCGCGGTCCCTTGGGCTTGCCGCGGAACGGCTTGGCGCTGGGTCGGTTCGGGCGGGCTGATGGCGGACGTGGCGCACCCGGAGCACTGCTTGGCACAAGGGTTCGGCGCGGTGGCGGCGCGGGCCGGGGTGCGGGCCGGCGCTCCGGCCTTGGCGCCGCGTCCGATCGGGCATGCGGCGAGGGCGGCCCTTCGGCGCGGTCGATCAGGACCTCGCCTTCGCCATCGTCATTGGCGGTGCGTTTGACGGCATCGGCGAATCGGGTCGCCATGGGGCGCGGGATCGCGAAGTGGGTTTCGTTCGCGGAGATGCGGATCGCGCCGACTTCGGTGCGGGTGATATGGCCGCGGCGGCACAGCAAGGGCAGCAGCCAGCGCGGATCGGCGTTGTGACGGCGCCCGATGTTCATCTTGAACCAGACAATGTCATCGAACCCGGGGCGATGGCCGTCGGTCCTGCTCGGCGGACCATCCCGGCCGGAGCCGTCGCGCCCAGCCCCATCACGCACATCGATCAGTTCCTCGGGCACCGGCAGCCGCGCGCGGTGAGCGCGGACCAGAGCGGCGGCGATATCCTCGGGCGATTGTTCGGCGAGCAGACGGGCGCCCAGAGCGCGATCCTCGTCATCGACCTCGACCGGCGCGAGCAAGGCAGTCAGCAGCCGCTCATGATCGGCGGCGCGGATCGTTTCGGGGGTCGGCGGGGTAATCCATTCGGCTTCGATCCGTGCGCCGCGCAGCATCATCTCGACCCGGCGGCGGCGCTGGTAGGGGACAATCAGGATCGCAGTGCCCTTTTTGCCCGCGCGCCCGGTGCGCCCCGAACGATGCTGGAGCGCTTCGGCGTCGCGCGGCACTTCGACATGGATGACCAGCGACAGGCTGGGCAAATCGATCCCGCGCGCGGCGACGTCGGTCGCGACGCACACCCGCACCCGGCGGTCGCGCAACGCCTGCATCGCATGGTTGCGCTCGGACTGGCTGTGCTCGCCCGACAGAGCGACCACCGCGAAGCCGCGTTCGTTGAGCGTGTTGTGCAAATGGCGGACATTGTCGCGCGTCGCGCAAAACAACAAAGCGGTCTCGGCCTCGTGGAGGCGCAGGATGTTGATCACGGCATGCTCGATATCGGCCGGGGCGACCGCGACCGCCTGGTAGGCGATGTCGCCATGCCCGCGGTCCTCGCCGACGGTCGAGATACGCAGGGCGTCGCGCTGATACCGCTTGGCCAGCGCAACGATCGGGCGCGGCATGGTCGCCGAGAACAGCATCGTGCGGCGGGTTTCGGGGGTCGCGTCGAGGATTTCCTCAAGCTCCTCGCGGAAGCCCATGTCGAGCATCTCGTCGGCTTCGTCGAGCACGACGACCTTCAGGTGCGACAGATCAAGCGCGCCGCGTTCGAGGTGGTCGCGCAGGCGCCCCGGAGTGCCGACGACGATCGTCGCGCCCTGGCTCAGCGCGCGGCGTTCCTTCATCGCGTCCATCCCGCCGACGCAGGCCGTGATCCGCGCGCCGGTCCTGGCGTAGAGCCAGTCTAGCTCGCGCGCGACCTGGAGCGCGAGCTCGCGCGTCGGGGCGATCACCAGCGCCGCCGGGCCGAGCGAGAATGCCGCTTTGCCCTTTTCGTCGATAAATTGCGCGGCCATCGCAAGGCCGAAGGCGATAGTCTTGCCCGAGCCGGTTCGCGCGGAAACGATCAGGTCGCGGCCGACCGCTTCGGGCTCAAGCACCTGCGCCTGGACCGGGGTTGAATCGGCATAGCCGCGTTCGATGAGGGCTTCGCTGAGAAGCGCGGGAAGTTCGGGAAAAGCCATGGGCCCCTTAGTCAGATAAGCGCGCCCAACGCCACCCCTGGCGATTTGGCCAACCACGCCCGGACCGTTGCGGCACGATTTTACATCGCCGATTCGGCGATGC
>JANPMU010000062.1:0-2915 GCA_031427095.1 Sphingomonas sp. | reverse complement strand
CTTCGAAAGCCCGGTGGCGTGGTTCGAGGACCGCGACGAGGCGTGCGAGCTAGTCCAGAAATATCTCGGCAGCTTGTGGACGACGAGCCTCGACCACTCGCCGCTCGACGTGGTCGCGTGGCACGGCAATCTCGCGCCGTGGCGTTACGAACTGGCGCGGTTCAACGCCATCGGCAGCATCAGCTTCGATCATCCCGACCCGTCGATCTTCACCGTCCTGACCTCGCCTTCGGGCGTTGCGGGCCGCGCCAATGCCGACTTCCTTGTCTTTCCGCCACGCTGGCTGGTGGCGGAGGACACTTTTCGCCCGCCGTGGTTCCACCGCAATGTCATGAGCGAAGCGATGGGACTGGTGCGCGGCGATTATGATGCCAAGGCCGAAGGCTTCGCGCCCGGAGGCCTGTCGTTGCACAATCTGATGAGCGGGCACGGACCCGACGTCGCCAGTTGGAAAGCGGCGAGCGCAGCCGAGCTGAAACCGGTCAAGCTCAGCGACACGATGGCGTTCATGGTCGAAAGCTGCTGGCCGTACCGCCCGACGCCGTTCGCGCTCGATCGCGCCCAGCCCGATTATGACGCGGCGTGGGCCGATTTCCCGAAAGCCGAATTGCCGTGATTGACGCGACCCACGACCCCCGGCGGACCAGCTGGGTCACCACTGCCAACGGCCATCCCGACTTCCCGGTTCAGAATCTCCCGCTGGGGATTTTCTCGACCGGCGGGGGCACAATGCGGATCGGGGTGGCGATCGGCGATCAGATTCTCGACCTCGCTGCGGCGTCGGGTCTGCTCCAGACCGACTGGACCGACGCCTTGACTCGGCCGACGCTCAACGCCTGGTTCGAGCACGGCGATGGCGCCGAGCTGCGCGCTTGCTTGTCCGGCCTGCTCAGCGATCCCGCACGCCGCGACGAGGTCGAACCGCACCTCGCCGCCCAGGCCGATGCGACAATGCATTTGCCCTGCGCGATTGGCGACTTCACCGATTTCTACGTTGGGATTCACCATGCGACGAACGTCGGGCGACAGTTCCGCCCCGACCAGCCTTTGCTTCCCAATTATAAATATGTCCCGATCGGCTACCACGGCCGGGCAAGCTCGGTGCGGGTGTCGGGCGAGCCGGTGATCCGCCCCAACGGCCAGCACAAGCCGCCCGAGGCAGAGGCGCCGATCTACGGCCCGTCGCGGCGGCTCGATTATGAGCTCGAACTGGCGATATGGATCGGACGCGGCAATGCGCTCGGCCAACCGATCGCGATTGGTGACGCGGCGCGGCATATCGCGGGCTATGGCCTGTTGAACGACTGGTCGGCACGCGATCTTCAGGCGTGGGAATATCAACCGCTGGGACCATTCCTCGCTAAGAATTTTCTGTCGAGCGTGTCGCCGTGGGTGGTGACCCCCGAAGCGCTCGCACCGTTCCGCCGAGCACTGCCCGAGCGACCCAAGGGCGACCCGCAGCCCCTCCCCTATCTCGACGATGGCGCCGATCGCGCGCACGGCGCACTCGCTATCCAGCTTGAGGTGACCTTGTCGAGCGCGAACATGCGCGACGCCGGGGCAGCGCCGCTCGTCCTGTCGCGCGGCGAAGCGGCGGCGGCGATGTATTGGAGCGCGGCGCAAATCGTCACCCACCACGCATCCAACGGCTGCAATCTGATGGCTGGCGATTTGATTGGCACGGGCACCTTGTCGATGCCGAACGACGACGGGCTCGGTTCACTGATCGAGATCAGCCGCGGCGGCAAGGCGCCGATCACGCTGCCCGGCGGCGAGACGCGCAGCTTCCTCGAGGACGGCGACGAGCTGGTGCTCAGCGCGCGCTGCGAAGCGGTTGGCGCGGTATCGATCGGTTTCGGGACCTGCGTCGGACGCGTGATCGCCGCAGCGGCGATCTAACCCCTTGTTCCTTCACTTTTAGCACCCATCGTCGAGCAATTTCGCCAGCGCGTAGAGCGTGTCGATGGTCGGCGTCGGCACGCCGACCCGGACGCCGATTTCGCGCGGCGCTCCGAGCAGCGCTTCAAGCTCGATCCGCCGTCCCGCCTCGACATCCTGGAGCATCGACGGCTTGAACGCGCCGAGCCTTGCGGTGACCGCCAGCCGGTCTTCGCCGCTCTCGACGATCGAACAATCGATCGCCGCGCCGACCGCCGCCGCCTCGGCCATCGCGGCGAGGATGAAGGGCCTGAGCGCGTCGCTCGCCAGCAGCCGATCCGCCGTCACCCGGGTCAGCGCCGAGATCGGGTTGATCGTCATATTGCCCCATAATTTATACCAGATCGCGCGGCGGACGTTGTCGCTCGCTTCGGCGCGGATCCCGGCGCGGTCGATCAAAGCGGCAAGATCGGCGACGCGCGCGCTCGACCCTCCGCCCGGCTCGCCAAGGATCAGCCTGTCGGCGTGCTGGACCGCGACGTGGTTCGGTCCCTCGCGGCGGCAGGCGGCATGCACCACACAGCCGATCAGCCGATCGTGTGGAAGCGCGGCGGCGATCCGTCCATCGGGATCGACCGAGCGCAACGGCTCACCCGGCAGGAACCACCACGGCACGCCATTGATCATCGGCACGATCAGGGTCGAAGGGCCGATCATCGCATAAGCGGCCAGTGCGGCGGCGGGCAGCGAGGGCGCTTTGACCGCGATGATCACAACATCCTGCACGCCAAGCTTCGCCGGATCGTCGGACGCTGTGATGCGGGCGGTGACTGTCTTACCCGTCTCGCTCAAGATCAGCCCGTTGCGCTGGATTGCCGCCAGCGTTTCGCCCCGCGCGAGAAGCGAAACCTGTTCGCCCGCCACGGCGAGCTTGCCCGCAACCCAGCCGCCGATCGCGCCCGCGCCAATGATGCCGATGGTCATGCCTGTCCTGTGCGCGACTTCACCGCCGCATGGCAATCGCCAGCAGCGTCAAG
>JANPMU010000061.1:0-12097 GCA_031427095.1 Sphingomonas sp. | reverse complement strand
CCATAGCCGACGAACAGCAGCGGCGCCTGATCGAGGCGAACCGATTTCGCGCCGGTCAACGGCGAGCGCACCGCGATTTCCATGCCCTGCGTCAGGCCCATCTCGCGGCCGTTGAGGCTGAGCGTCAAGCGTGGCTGGCCGATGATCTCGGACTTGAGCAGCGGGACATTCTGCGTCCATTGCCGCTTGCCGCGCACACGGTCGCCGCCCGGCGCGACGCCTGCCGCGCGCAACTGCTCGATCAAATAATTGACCGTTTTTGTCTCCGCGCGGGTCGCGGGTCCACGGCCTTCATAAGCGTCCGACCCGAGGATTTGGACATGGCGCGATAGTCGCGCCTGGTCGAACTGCGGCGGAGCTGTCCTGGGCTCAGCGAAACCGGCCTGGGGCAGCAACAATAAAGCGGCGGTGAGAAGAAGTTTTTTCATCAGGAACGCAGGCCCCATATCAAGATCTGGACCGACCGGTGCGCCAATCTTGACGGTGAATCAACCGCGTGGAGAAGCGCGCCGGTGCCGCACCAGCGAAGCGGGAACAGATTCTAAACGGTCTGATCGGGTGCCTGCGCGACCTTCTTCGGGCGCTTGGGTTTGGCCACTTTGGGCGGGGCGGGGGTGATCTCGAACGCCGGGGCATTGTCCTTGATCCGCACCTTGACCTCGCCGCCGTTGACCAATTTGCCGAACAGCAATTCCTCGGCCAGCGGCTGCTTGATCTTTTCCTGGATCAGCCGGCTCATCGGCCGTGCCCCGTTGAGCTTGTCGTAGCCGCGCTCGGTCAGCCATGCGCGCGCTTCGTCGTCGAGGTCGATATGCACCCCGCGGTCGGCCAGTTGCAGCTCCAGTTGCAGGATGAATTTGTCGACCACCCGCGCGACCACCGCTGGCGGCAGATAGGCGAACGGCACAACGGCATCCAGTCGGTTGCGGAATTCCGGCGTGAACATCTTCCTGATCGCGTCTTCCTGGACGTCCTCGCGGCTCGATGCGCCAAAGCCGATACCCTCACGCGCCATGTCCGAGGCACCGGCGTTGGTGGTCATGATCAGGATCGTGTTGCGGAAATCGACGGTTTTCCCGTGATGATCGGTCAGCTTGCCGTTATCCATCACCTGAAGCAGGATGTTGAACAAATCGGGGTGCGCTTTTTCGATCTCGTCGAGCAGCAGCACGCTGTGCGGCTGCTGGTCGACCGCATCGGTCAACAGCCCGCCCTGGTCGTAACCGACATAGCCCGGAGGCGCGCCGATCAGACGGGAGACGCTGTGGCGCTCCATATATTCCGACATGTCGAATCGCTGGAGCGGGATGCCGAGGACTGACGCGAGCTGGCGCGCGACCTCGGTCTTGCCGACCCCGGTGGGGCCCGAGAACAGATAATTGCCGATCGGCTTGTCGGGCTCGCGCAGGCCGGCGCGCGACAGCTTGATCGCGCTCGCCAGCTTCTCGATCGCGATATCCTGCCCGAATACGACCCGCTTGAGGTCCGCATCCAGCGTCTCGAGCACGCGCTTGTCGTCGGTCGACACCGATTTGGGCGGAATCCGCGCGATTGTCGCGACCACCGCCTCGATCTCCTTGACCGTGATGATCTTCTTGCGGCGGCTCGGCGGGACCAGCATCTGCATCGCGCCGACCTCGTCGATCACGTCGATCGCTTTGTCGGGCAGTTTGCGGTCGGGGATGTCGCGCGCGCTCAGCTCGACCGCGCTCTTGATCGCGTCGGGCGTGTAACGGACATTATGGTGCTGCTCGAACGAGCTGCGCAGGCCTGCGAGGATCTTGATCGTGTCCTCGATCGTCGGTTCGTTGACGTCGATCTTCTGGAACCGGCGGAGGAGCGCGCGGTCCTTTTCGAAATGGTTGCGGAATTCCTTGTAGGTGGTCGAGCCGATGCAGCGGATCGCCCCCGACGACAGCGCGGGTTTGAGCAGGTTCGACGCGTCCATCGCCCCGCCGCTGGTCGCCCCGGCGCCGATGACGGTATGGATCTCGTCGATGAACAGGATCGCGTCGGGCAATTTCTCGAGTTCGTTGACGACGGATTTCAGTCGCTCCTCGAAGTCGCCGCGATACCGCGTGCCGGCCAGCAATGCCCCCATGTCGAGCGAATAAATCACCGCCGGAAGAAGCACTTCGGGGACATCGCCCTCGACAATCTTGCGCGCCAGGCCTTCGGCGATGGCGGTCTTGCCAACCCCGGGATCGCCGACATAAAGCGGATTATTCTTCGACCGGCGACAGAGGATCTGGACCGTACGGTCGACCTCGGCCATTCGCCCGATCAGCGGGTCGACCTTGCCCGCGCGGGCCTTCTCGTTGAGGTCGACGGTGAACTGCTTGAGCGCGCTTTCCTTCTTGCCGTCGCTTTTCTCGCTCTTTTCCTCGGTTACGGCCGGCGCCTCGCGCGGCTCGACCGGAGCGTCGCCCTTGCCGACCCCGTGACTGATATAGGTCACGGCATCCAGCCGGCTCATGTCCTGCTGCTGGAGGAAATAGACCGCATAGCTTTCGCGTTCGGAAAACAAAGCGACGAGCACATTCGCGCCGGTGACCTCGTCGCGGCCCGAAGACTGGACGTGGAGGATGGCGCGCTGGACGACGCGCTGGAAGCCGCTGGTCGGGCTCGGGTCGGTGCCGCTGTCGGCGACCAATGCGCCAAGCTCGCTGTCGAGATATTGCTTGACCGTCGCGCGCAATTCCTCGCGGTTGACCCCGCAGGCGAGCATCACCTTCGACGCATGCTCGTCGTCGACCAAGGCGATCAGCAGATGCTCGAGGGTCGCATATTCGTGCCGCCGCTTGCTCGCTTCACCAAGCGCATTATGCAGCGTCTGTTCAAGTTCGCGGGCAAAACTGGGCATCGATTACTCCTGCCACCGCGGACCGGACGCCGCGGGATATGGTGGATATGTCGTGGACTTGCTCGCGCCGATCAAGGGCGCGGCGGCGCTGGCCGGGCTCGGTTCAGCGCTTGAACAGGTCATCGGCGCTTGCGCGGTGGCGGGTTGCCTCGGTCATGTGCTGCTCGACGCGGGCGATTTCGGCCTTGAGTGTGGCAATCCGCGCATCCAGTTCGTCGATCGACAGCGGGCCGAGGTCCTGTCTGGTCGCCTCGGTCAGCGGATCGGCCGGCTTGCCGGCGAACAGGTCGTCGAAATCCATCCCTGCCAGCGTTGACCGGACGCGCGCGCCTGTCAATAAGCGCGCTCGCCAATCGCCAAACGGAAGGCCGCGCCATCCCCGACATTCCCTCGACCATGACCGCCATCATCGCGGGTTCGCCGGGCGGTCCCGAAGTGCTGGTTGCGGTTAACCGCCCGGTGCCGACGCCGGGCCGCGACGAGGTGCTGGTGCGGGTCGCGGCGGCAGGCGTCAATCGCCCCGACGTGCTCCAGCGGCGCGGGGTCTATCCGCCGCCGCCCGGTGCCTCCGACGTGCTCGGGCTCGAGATTGCGGGAACGGTGGTCGCGACCGGACCGGGAGCCGAAAGTCTGCTCGACCGCAAGGTCTGCGCTCTGGTCGCGGGCGGCGGCTATGCCGAATATTGCGTCGCGCCGGCCGGCACCTGCCTGCCGGTCCCCGAAGTCCTCAAGATGACCGAAGCGGCGGCGATGCCCGAAACCCTGTTCACCGTGTGGGTCAATCTGTTCGAGCGCGGATTTGCCGCCGACGATGATACCGTCCTCGTCCATGGCGGAACCAGCGGCATCGGCACGACGGCGATATTGCTCGGCAAATTGTTCGGGCTCGAAGTCATCGTCACCGCCGGGTCTGATGCCAAATGCGCCCGCGCGATAGAAATCGGCGCCGCGCATGCGATCAATTACAACGCCGTCGATTTCGTCGAAGAGGTCAAGCGGATTACCGGCGGCAAGGGGGTTGCGGTGGTCCTCGATATGGTCGGCGGCGATTATGTCGCGCGCAACATCGCCTGCATGGCCGACGATGGCCGCCACGTCTCGATCGCGACCCAGCGCGGGGTCAGCGCGGAAATCCCGATCGTCGAGATCATGCGCCGCCGTCTGACCCTGACCGGATCAATGCTTCGCCCGCGCAGCCTGTTATTCAAGACGATGGTCGCCGATGAGCTGGCGCGGACGGTCTGGCCCTATGTCGAGGGGGGTCGCCTCAAGCCGGTCATCGACCGCATCTTTCCGCTTGCCGAAGCCGCCGAAGCGCATCGCCGGATGGAAAGCGGCGAGCATGTCGGAAAAATTGTGCTGTCAGTCGGCGCTTAGAGTCTGTTTCAGCTGCGCTGGTGCCGCCGGACTGAAACAGACTCTAGCCGCCCCCACACTCCGCTTGCCCTCGCGGTTCCCAGCGCGTAAATCGATCCCCAGTTCAGGCCGCTCCGCGATGGGGCGGCCCTTTTTATTTTCGGAGATTTCCAGTGGTCCAGCCCCTGATGCCCCACGCGACCGCCGCCTGGCTGGTCGACAATAGCGCCTTGACCTTCGAGCAGATTGCCGAATTTTGCGGACTCCATATTCTCGAGGTCCAGGCGATCGCCGACGACACCGCCGCGACCAAGCTGACCGGTCGCGATCCGGTCCGCGCGGGCGAGCTGACCCATGAGGAGATCGAGAAGGGCCAGGGCGACCCCGAGCATCGGCTAAAGATGCACAAGGAGCCCGATCCGGTGCGCCGTACCAAGGGGCCGCGCTATACCCCGGTGTCGAAACGCCAGGACAAGCCCGACGGCATCGCCTGGATCATCCGCAACCACCCCGACGTGACCGATGGCCAGATCGGCAAGTTGATCGGCACGACCCGCACCACAATTGGCGCGATTCGTGATCGCAGCCATTGGAACATGGCCAATATCCAGCCCAAGGATCCGGTCACCCTCGGCCTGACCAGCCAGCGCGAGCTCGACGCCGCGGTGATCAAGGCGGCCAAGGCGAAGGGCGTTCCTGCGCCGACCGACACCCGGCTGGAGGGCGATCGCGCCGCGCTGATCGAGGAATTGCGCGCCGAACGTAGCCAGAATGCGCTCGATGCCGAAGCTGCGCTCGCGCTCGCCGAAAATGGCGGCGAGAATGACGAGATCGTCCCCGGCATCCGCGATCCGTTCAAAAAGGCTTGAGCTTGATTCGGGCGTGGCCGCGCGCCATTGCTGCGTGATGGATGCGGACTCCACGCCTGAGCTGAGTTTCGAGGACGCGCTTGCGCGGCTCGAGGAGATTGTCCGGCTGCTCGAGCGCGGTGAAGCGCCGCTCGACCAGTCGATCGAGCTGTACCAGGAAGGTGACCGCCTGAAGCGCCTGTGCGAGACGCGACTGAAATCGGCGCAGGCACGGATCGAGAAGATTGCGTTCGGCCCCGATGGTCAGCCGAACGCGACGGCCCCCTTCAATGGTGGTTGAGACCCTGGAGCGGCCAGCAGCCGATGTGGCCCGCGAGGCGACACGCGTTTCGGCGGCGGTCGATGCGCTGTTTACCCAATGGCTTGGCGACAATGGTGACGGGCGCGACGCGCTTTATGCGGCGATGCGCCACGCCGCGATCGGCGGCGGCAAGCGCCTTCGCCCCTTGCTTACGGTAGCCGCGTCGCGCCTGTTCGGGATCGACGAGCAGCGCGCGATCCGGGTCGGTACGGCGATCGAGGCAATTCACGTCTATTCGCTGATCCATGACGATTTGCCATGCATGGACAATGACGATTTGCGCCGCGGCAAGCCGACCGTCCACAGGGTCTATGGCGAAGCCGTCGCGGTTCTGGCCGGTGACAGCCTTCACGCGATGGCGTTCGAAATTCTCGCCGACTTCGCCACGCATGAGGATCCGTTCGTCCGCTCCGACCTCGTGCTTGATCTGGCCCGCGCGTCGGGGCCGGCCGGAATGGCCGGGGGCCAGATGATGGATCTCGCGGCCGAGGGCCAGGCGCTCGACCTTCCCGCCATCTCGCGCCTTCAGCAATTGAAGACCGGCGCGCTGATCGAATTTGCGGTCGAGGCGGCGGCGATCATGGGGCGCGCCCCGCCCGAGGCGCGAACCCCGCTTCGCGGCTATGCGCGCAACGTCGGGCTCGCGTTCCAGATTGCCGACGATCTGATTGACCATTCGGGCGACGAGGCCGCTGCGGGCAAGCGCGTCCGCAAGGATGCCGATGCCGGCAAGGCGACCTTCGTCGTCCTGCTCGGCGAGGAGCGCGCGCGCCAGCAGGCGGATCTGCTGGTCGAGCAAGCCATCGAGCATCTCGCCGACCGCGGCGAGGAAGCCGACCTTCTCCGCGCGATTGCGCGTTTCTCCATCGAACGGGATCATTGATCATGCCACGCCGCGTCGGAGTCTATCCAGGAACTTTCGATCCGATCACGCTTGGTCATCTCGACATCATCCGGCGCGGTGCCCGCCTCGTCGACCGGCTGATCATCGGGGTGACCACCAATCCGTCCAAATCGCCAATGTTCACCGTCGCCGACCGGCTGGAAATGGTACGGCGCGAAGTCGCCGATATTCCGGGTGACATCGGGGTGGTTGATTTCGACCTTCTGTTGATGGATTTCGCCGAGCGCGAGGGCGCGACGATGATTCTTCGCGGACTGCGCGCGGTCGCCGATTTTGAATATGAATATCAGATGGCGGGGATGAACCAGCAGCTCAACGACAAGATCGAGACCGTCTTTCTGATGGCTGACGTCTCGTTGCAGCCGATCGCTTCACGTCTGGTCAAGGAAATCGCGCGCTATGGGGGCAAGATCACCAAGTTCGTGACGCCTGCGGTGGCCGCGGATGTCGCCCGTAAGTTGAAATCCGCTACCTGACGTTGAAAAGGTTGAAGAATGTTGAAATCCCTGTTCGCACTACCCGTCCTTGCGCTCGCGCTGATCGCGGCCAAGCCCGCTGCGGTCCCGGTTGCACCGCCGTCGGTGATCGTGACCCCGGCCGAAATCGCGGCGGACCCGAATAATCGCCTGGTCCTTGATCTGTCGACCGGGGGGCATGTGGTGATCCAGCTTCGTCCCGACATTGCGCCCGCGACGGTCGAACGCATCCGTACGCTGACCCAGCGCGGCTTCTATGATGGCCTTATCTTTCACCGGGTGATTCCGGGCTTCATGGCCCAGACCGGCGACCCCAAGGGCACGGGACAGGGCGGCTCGGAGCTTCCCGACCTCAAGGCCGAATTCAATGCCTTGCCGCATTTTCGCGGAACCGTATCGGCGGCACGAGCCGACAGCGTGGATTCGGCCAACAGCCAGTTTTTCATCACCTTTTCGCCGAAATTTTCGCTCGATCACAAATATACCGCGTTCGGCCGGGTGATCGAAGGCATGGCCGCGGTGGATGCGATCGCCGTCGGCGAGCCGCCCGCCGATCCGACCCGAATCGTCAAGGCCAGCATCGGCGCGCCGCTGGTCGCTCCGCAGGTGGCGACCGCGACTCCGACAGTGGAACCGACTCCCGCGCTTATCCCGGCGATTGCGGAGCCGGCTGCGCGATCGCCGGAAGTGCCTTCGCCTGAGCCCGCTCCGGCTGTGGAAACCCCGGAACCCACGCCCAGCGGCGGCTGATGCGCGTCGACCTGTTCGACTTCGACCTTCCCGCCGACCGCATTGCCCTGAGGCCCGCACGCCCGCGCGATTCGGCGCGAATGCTGCTGGTCGAGGGTGGCGAGCTGGCGGATCGTCTCGTCACCGACCTGCCCCGATTGCTCCGCCGCGGCGATGTTCTGGTGTTCAACGACACCAAGGTCATCCCGGCGCAGCTCGAGGGCCGCCGGATTGTTGGTGTGGACGGGTCGCAAAGTGGCCCCGGGGCCCGCATCGGTGCAACGCTGCACAAGCGCGACGGCCCGCGCCGCTGGTGGGCGTTCGTCCGGAATGCCAAAAAAGTGCGGCTCGGCGATGTCATCGACTTCGGCAAGGATGTCACCGCGACGGCCCTCGAAAAGGGCGACGACGGCGCGGTTCTGTTGGATTTCCACGGGCACGAACCGGTTGAAATCCTTCTGGAAAGAGCGGGCCGTATGCCGCTCCCGCCATATATCGCGGCGCGTCGTCCGGCTGACCAGTCCGACCTCGCCGATTATCAAACCCTGTTCGCTCTGGAAACCGGCGCAGTGGCCGCTCCGACCGCCGCTTTGCACTTCACGCCGGGGCTGGTCGCCGCCCTCGACGATGCCGGGATCGGCCACGAAACCCTCACGCTCCACGTCGGCGCCGGGACCTTTCTTCCGGTCAAGGCCGACGACACCGTCGACCACCGGATGCATAGTGAATGGGGGCGGATCGATGCCGCCACCGCCGACCGCCTTAATGGCGTGCGGCGAGGCGGGGGTCGGCTGATCGCTGTCGGCACAACCTCGCTCCGCCTGATCGAGAGCGCTGCCGGGGACGATGGGCAAATCCGTCCATTCGAAGGCGACACCGCGATCTTCATCACACCGGGCTATCGCTTCAAGGCGATCGACGGGCTGATCACCAATTTCCATTTGCCCCGATCGACCCTGTTCATGCTGGTCTCGGCGCTGATGGGGCTTGAGCTTATGAAGTCAGCTTATGAACACGCGATCCGCGAGGGCTATCGCTTCTACAGCTACGGCGATGCGAGCCTGCTGCTTCCTCACTCCGCGAAATAACCCCACAGCAAGCGCGCGGTCAGGCCGAGCGACAGGATGACCAGCAGCGGGCGGATCAGCCGGGCCCCGAAGCGCATTGCGGTGTGCGATCCGATATAGCCGCCGGTCATCGCGCCCGCCGCCATGCACAGCCCCAACAGCCACCACATCTGTCCGCCGAGCGCGAACAGCAGCACGCTGGCGACATTGCTGGTGAGGTTGAACAATTTGGTCAGCGCGGTGGCGCGGGTCAGCCCGAGACCGCGCAAGGCGACGAGGCTGGTGGTGAAGAAGCTCCCGGTGCCCGGGCCGAAGAAGCCGTCATAGGCGCCAATCGCCGCAGCGACGGGCGCAAAGCCGGTCGGCGACAGCCGCTGGTGGGCGTCGTCGTCGCTCATCCGCGGCGAGAGGAGGACATAGAGCGCGACCAATATCAGCAAGGCGGGGATGACCAGCGCCAGCACGCGCGGATCAACCGACTGAATAAGCAGAACCCCGCCGCACGCGCCTGCGAAGACCAGCGCGATGGTCGGGATATTGCTGCGCCAGTCGACCAGTCCGGCACGCGCATAATTAGTCAAGGCGGTGGCCGTACCAAACATCGACTGCAGCTTGTTGGTGGCGAGCGCATTGATCGGCGGAATGCCTGCGAACAGCAGGGCCGGAAGCATGATCAGCCCGCCGCCGCCCGCGATCGCGTCGATGAAGCCGGTGAGGACCGCGACAGCGGTAAGCGCGGGATAAAGCCATGGTTCGATCATCCTTTGGCGCCTTAAGACGGCCAGCGCCTGTTGCCCAGCGCGCTCATCCGGTTAAGGCGTGCCGCCACGATGACGCGCTTTGCCTTTTCCATTTCCGCCAAGGACGGCCTCGCGCGGAGCGGCATAATCGCCATGCAACGCGGCGAGATCCGCACGCCTGCCTTCATGCCGGTGGGGACTGCGGCGACGGTCAAGGCGATGAAGCCCGAGGGCGTGCGCGCGTCGGGCGCCGACATCCTGCTCGGCAACACCTATCATTTGATGCTCCGCCCGGGCGCGGAGCGGGTCGAGCGGTTGGGCGGACTGCACCGTTTCATGGGCTGGGACAGGCCGATCCTGACCGACAGCGGCGGATATCAGGTGATGAGCCTTGGCGAACTGACCAAGACGAGCGAGCAAGGCGTGCGGTTCAAAAGCCACCTCGACGGGTCGGCGCATATGCTCACGCCCGAGCGGTCGATCGAGGTTCAGCGATTGCTCGGCGCCGACATTGTCATGGCGTTCGACGAATGCACGCCATTTCCGGCGACTGACGTGCAAGCCGCAAGCTCAATGGAGCGGTCGATGCGTTGGGCGCGGCGCTCGCGCGATGCGTTCGATGGCGGCGGCGATCATGCGACGCGCGCTGCGCTGTTCGGGATCCAGCAAGGCTCGATGTTCGAGCCGCTGCGTAAGCGTTCGAGCGATGCTTTGATCGATATCGGCTTCGACGGTTATGCGATCGGAGGTCTGGCGGTCGGGGAGGGGCATGACGCAATGTGCGGCGTGCTCGATTATGCCGTCGCCATGCTTCCCGCCGAATGTCCGCGTTATCTGATGGGGGTCGGCAAGCCCGACGACATTGTGGAGGCGGTACGGCGTGGGATCGACATGTTCGATTGCGTTTTGCCGACCCGCTCCGGGCGCACCGGTCAGGCGTTCACCGCCGACGGCCCGATCAACATTCGCAATGCCCGCTTTGCCGAGGATCGCGATCCGATCGAGCCCGGCTGTCCATGCCCGACTTGCGCGACCTGGGGCCGCGCTTATGTCCATCATCTGGTCCGTTCGGACGAGATCCTCGGCGCGATGTTGATGACCGAGCATAATCTGTGGTTCTATCAGCGGCTGATGGCCGACCTTCGCGAGGCAATCGCGACAACCGATTTGAAAGCCTTTTCCGCTAATTTCCTTGAACGATATCGAGCACGGGCGGGTCAAAGTGGCTGATCAGGAAGCGACGCGACGGTTGCGATGGGTGGCGCCGGTCCTGCTTGTGCTGTTCGTTGCGGCGATCATTGCGATCAATCCGGTCGGGTTTGTTGGCGGCGGCGCCGACGACGCCGAATATCTTATTGCCGCACGCTGCTGGGTCGCGGCGAGCGAGCCATGTCTGGCGCACACTCATTGGGCCAGCCGTTGGCCGGTCGTCGGCCCGCTCGCGCTCGCGACCGGATTGTTCGGGGAATCCCGCGCCAGCGTCGGCCTTGCGCCCTTGCTTTACCTAGCGGCTTCGCTGGCGCTGATGGTGAGGATCGGCGACCGCCTGTTCGGACGGCCTTCGGGCATGATCGCGGCGGCCGCGCTGATGGTGACTCCGGCCTTCGCCGTCCAGGCGCTCGATCCCGCAGCCGATGCGGCCGAAATTGCCTGGCAGCTTGCCGCTTTTGCCGCAGGCCTGCTCGCCTACGATCGCAACTCCCGGCGATGGGCCGCGGCAAGCGGGATCGCACTGGGTATTGCGGCGGCGGCGCGCGACACGAGTTTGCTGATGTTCCCGATTGCCGCGCTGGCCGCGGTTTATTTCGGGCGGGACCGGCGGGCGTTGTGGTGGCTGATCCCCGCGATGATTGTGCCGATGGTGATCGAGGCGGCAAGCTATGCTTTGGTCGCGGGCGACCCATTCTGGCGATTTCGGTTGTCGTTGGGGCATGTCGGGATTCCATCTGCCGAGCTTCCCGCAGGGTTCGACACGAGCCAGAGCCCGTTGCTCAACCCCGATTATATCGCGAACTGGAGGCGCGAAAGCGAGATTCACGTCTTTTGGCCGATTGATCCGTGGCTCAATCTCGTCTTCGGCGTGCGGATGGGAGCGACGCTCGTCGCGGCGATGCTCCTCGGCCTGTTCTATGCACGGCGTTCGCTCAGTCCGTTCGCGCGGCGCGCTCTGCTGATTTTGTCGGGCGGAGCTTTGTTTTACTCGGCAATGCTGGTTTACGGGCTCGCGATCGATCCCAAATCGCGGATGTTTTTCGTTCTTGCCGCAGCAGCCTCGTTCGCCATCGGCGCGATCACGGTGCGTGAGTGGTCAGGTCATGGGAAGCTCGGCGTTGTGGTCACGCTAATCGCGCTGGCAGCAATCGGAACGTTGATCATCGCGATTTCCGGGCAAAGCTATTCGAGCGAACGGGCGGTTATCGGCTGGATCAAACACTATCCGCGCCAGATCGAAGTCGATGTTGCAACGCGCCGTTACCTGGCGTTAGTCCGATCGGTCGACCCGCTGCCTGATCGAGGGAGCGGCAAGCCATTGCTGATCGTCAAAAGCTCTAATCGTTGCAGCGATTTCGTTCGTCCCGATCCCGGTCACTCGCCCAAGGCGCTAATTGTCGAAGCCCACCAGATGGGCGGATCCGCGCGAATGAGCGAAGCGTCGGTCAGCGAAATGTGCCTGCTTCGTTACACCGCAGCCTTTCGCCGCGACGTTCGGCCCTAGGACAAGGTCGCCGACAGGAAGTCGGGTACCGGGCCATTCCAGCCGCCGGCATCGTCGTCGTTTGGCTGTGCCTGCG
>JANPMU010000060.1:0-3837 GCA_031427095.1 Sphingomonas sp. | reverse complement strand
CATCGCATCGGCGGGATCGAGAAAGCGCCGGGCTCTGGCAATATCGATTACAGCGCCGAAGCCCATGCCGAGATGACCCGGATCCGCGCCACCAAGGTCGCCAATGTCGCAAATTCGATCCCCGACCAGGCGGTCGCTCTTGGTGAAGCGAGCGGCGCCCTCGCGGTGGTCGGCTGGGGCTCGACCTACGGCCCGATCCACCAAGCGGTGCGGCGGATGCGCGCGCGTGGGCTCGACGTTTCCCACATCCACATCCGCTACATCGCGCCGATGCCGAAAAACATGGGTCCGCTGCTCAAGGCCTATGCCAAAATCATCGTTCCCGAGATGAACAGCGGCCAGTTGAAGACCATTCTTCGCGACCTGTTCCTGGTCGATGCCAAGCCGCTGACCAAGACCAACGGCCAGCCGTTTCGCATCGCCGAAATCGAAGCCGCGATCGAGGAGGCGCTGGCATGAGCGGGTCATTTCCTCATATTCGTCACCTTGGCCTTGAGCCGGGGTCCGCCTATATTTCGAGGGTGCGGGAAGACGTTGGATGCCGGAACAAGTCCGGCATGACGGCAAGGGCAGGGCTGTGAAACCGATCAGCCCATTCCCGCTCATCGCCATGCTCGTCGTGGTCGTGTTTCTGATTCTCTGGTCTGGCGGATATCTCGTATGAACGAAGTCACCAAAATCACCACCGCCAAGGATTGGGCGAGCGACCAGGAAGTGCGCTGGTGCCCCGGGTGCGGCGATTATGCGGTATTGAAAGCCGTCCAGCGGACGATGCCCGACCTCGGCGTGGCGCGCGAAAAGACCGTGTTCGTCAGCGGCATCGGCTGTTCGAGCCGGTTTCCCTATTACATGGCGAGCTATGGCTTCCACACCATCCACGGCCGCGCGCCGGCGGTGGCGACCGGGGTCAAGCTGGCCAATCCCGAACTGGACGTGTGGATCATCACCGGTGACGGTGATGCTTTGTCGATCGGCGGCAACCACACGATGCATTTGTTGCGCCGCAATCTCGACTGCCAGTTCCTGCTGTTCAACAACGAGATTTACGGGCTGACCAAGGGCCAATATTCGCCGACCTCGCGGATCGGGACGCGCTCGCCTTCGACCCCGTTCGGATCGGTTGACCGTCCGGCCAACCCGTGCAGCTTCGCGCTCGGTGCCGGCGCGCGGTTCATCGCCCGCGCGATCGATGTCCACAAGGGTCTGCCCGATGTGCTGAAAGCCGCACACGCCCACAAGGGCGCCAGCTTCGTCGAAATCTACCAGAATTGCGTAGTCTATAATGATGATGTGTTCGCGCCGTTCACATCGAAGGAGTTCGCGGCCGACCGCCAATTGTGGCTCAGGCATGGCGAGCGCATGACCTTCGCCGGGGGTGCCAAGGGCATCGCGCTCGACACCGAACGGCTCGCGCTGAAGGTCGTCGAGGGCGACGACGCTTCGGTGCTGGTCCACGACCCGAAGAACCGTGCGCTGGCCGCGATGCTGATTGAAATGCCCGGGGTCGGCTTCCCGGTCGCGCTTGGCGTGATCTACGATGACCCCGCGCCGACCTTCGAAAGCGCGGTGATCGAACAAAATGCCGCCGCCGCGCTCGGCAAGACCCCCGACCTCCAGGCGTTGGTCGCCAAGGGCCAAAGCTGGATGGTCGAAAAAGAACCGCGCGCCGAATAAGCGCAGCGGACCGATGACCTCGCTGTCGATCGTCTGGTTCCGGCAAGACCTGCGCCTCGCCGACCAGCCTGCGCTTGCCGCTGCTGCGGCCGCCGGCCCGCTGATCGGGCTATACGTGCTCGACGATGACACACCTGCCGAATTCGCCATCGGCGCCGCGCAGCGCTGGTGGCTTCACCACAGCCTTGCCGCCCTCGCCGCAGCGCTCGAAGCCAAAGGTGGAGTGCTGATCCTTCGCCGCGGTCCGTCGGCGCAAACCGTTGCTGCGGTCGCGTGCGAAACCGGCGCGGATACGGTCCATGCCGTGCGCCATTATGAGCCGTGGTGGCGCAAGGCCGAAGCGGCGCTCGGCGGGCTGCTCACGCTCCACGACGGCGACACGCTCGTCCCGCCGGAGCATGTCCGGACCGGCGCTGAGCAGCCGTTCAAGGTCTATTCTCCGTTCTGGCGCGCGCTGACCGTGCATCTTCCGCCGCGCGCGCCGCAGCCCGCGCCGGTGCGTATCGGCGCGCCCGCCATTTTGCCGAAAAGCGAGTCGCTCGCGGACTGGGATCTGCGGCCGGTCCGCCCCGACTGGACTGCGGGTTTCGCGGAGGAATGGACCCCGGGCGAAGCCGGTGCGGCGGATCGCCTGGTCGATTTCCTGAGCGAGGCCGAAGCTTATCCGCAGCGCCGTGACCGGCCCTCGGAGGAGGGCACCAGCCGCCTCTCGGCGCATCTGCATTTCGGCGAAGTCTCCCCGACGCAGCTGTGGCACGCGCTGGACATGCGGAGCGCCGCGAAATTTCTGAAAGAACTGTCGTGGCGCGATTTTTCGCGCAGCGCGATCCTCGGCCAGCCCGAGCTCGGGACGTCCAACGGCCGCCCGGGGATGAACGCGCTGCAATGGCGCACCGGCACGGCTGCCGACGCTGACTTTCGTGCATGGACCCGCGGATTGACCGGCTATCCGATTGTTGACGCCGGGATGCGCCAGATGTGGACCAGTGGATGGATGCATAACCGCGTGCGGATGCTGGCCGCGACGTTGCTGGTCAAACATCTGCTGATCGACTGGCGGCGCGGCGCGGCGTGGTTCTGGGACACTTTGGTCGATGCCGATTATGGTAATAACAGCCTCAACTGGCAGTGGATCGCCGGCACCGGGAGCGACAGCGCGCCGTTCGCGCGGATCATGGCGCCGCTCGCCCAGTCGGATAAATTCGATGCCGCCGGCTATATTCGCGACTGGGTGCCGGAACTGGCTTATTTGTCTGATGACCAGATCCATGACCCGCATGCCACCGGGGTTGCGCCGGCAAGCTATCCCGCGCCGCTGATCGGTCATCGTGAGGCGCGCGCCCGCGCGCTGGCGGCGCTTGCAAAGGCGCGTTTAGCCTAGCACAGCGCCTTCATGGGCAGCCGGGCATCATCGAGGGGCGATCATCTGGTGCGCGCCGATCGCCGCTTTGCCACCGGCGGGGGCCTGGTGGCGCGGCTGATCGCTCCGGCGTTTCGGCTGTTGCTCGATCAATTGCATGTCAAAATGCGCCTCGGCGGGATCGACGGGACTCTTCCCGACGGAAGCCCTCGCCGGATCGGTTTCCACGCCCCCGGTCCAGTGGCCGTGGTCCGGCTCCACAGCTGGATGGCGCTGGTGCGACTTGCCACGTCAGGTTCAGTCGGCTGGTACAAGGCGTGGGAGAAGGGCGAGTGGTCGAGCCCTGATCCGGTGCCGCTGTTCGCATTGTTCATGGCCAATGCGATCGCGCTTGGCGATGTGGCGCGGGCCAAGGGACCGGGGCGGTGGGTCAACAGGCTGGCGCATCAATTGCGCGACAATGCCCCGGCCAAGGCGCGCGAGAATATCGCGGCGCATTATGACCTCGGCAATGACTTTTATGCCGCCTGGCTTGACCCGAGCATGACCTATTCGGCGGCGCGATTCGATTTTGCGGGGCAAAGTCTGGACGCTGCGCAGGCTTCGAAGATCGCGCTTCTGCTCGACCGGCTGGAGCTGAGGCCGGGGGACCGCTTGCTCGAGATCGGTTGCGGCTGGGGGAGCCTGGCGATCGAGGCGGCGCGGCGCGGTGCGCGCGTTGTCGGATTGACCCTGTCCGCCGAGCAGAAGGCGTGGGCGGACGAACGGATCGCAGCCGTGGGCCTGGCCGATCGAATCGAGAT
>JANPMU010000059.1:0-11262 GCA_031427095.1 Sphingomonas sp. | reverse complement strand
TCGGCAGCGCTTTGGTTGCCCGGCGGGTGAAGGCCTCGCGGATGTTGGTCATCGGGTTGGCGTGGGTCGCGATCTTCGTGATCGGAACGGCGCTGTTCTCGTTTCGTGACGAATTCGGATCGGTCGGTCAGCGGTTGCGCGATGAAATCACTGGCGCTCCGATCGAGCGAGGCGGTGAAATCCGCATTCCGATGGCTCGCGATGGGCATTTCTGGGTCAACGGCAGGATCAACGGCGTGGACGTCCGCTTTCTTGTCGATAGCGGCGCGACGATCACGACCATCGACCGGACGACCGCAGCACGAACCGGGGTTGCGGTCGACCCGGCGCGTGATGTGATGGTCCGAACCGCCAACGGAACTGTCCAGGTGGCCCGCGCTCGCGCCGCAACCGTGTCGATCGCTTCGGTCGAACGCGCTTCTGTCGCGCTGCACGTCACCGACAATGACGGCGTCAACGTGCTCGGGATGAATTTCCTCTCGTCGCTCGATCGCTGGGGGGTCGAGGGTCATTGGCTGGTTCTCAAGCCGTGAATCAGGGATCATCGTCCGGGGGCGTCGGTGCTCTCTTGCTGAGCTTTAATTTAACATAATGCATATTATCATACTCTAACTTCAGAGGCGGGGGAGCCCCCTCAAGGAGCAACATGGCCCTCGAACGACTGATCCTGATTATGCAGCGCCTGCGCGACCCACAGCATGGCTGCGAATGGGATCGCGCGCAGAGTTTCGCGAGCATCGCGCCGTACACGATCGAGGAAGCCTATGAAGTCGCCGACGCGATCGCGCGCAACGACATGGGTTCGCTCGCTGACGAGCTTGGCGATCTTGCCCTCCAGGTCATATTCCACACACAAATCGCTGCCGAGGCCGGACATTTCACGCTCGACGACGTTCTCAAGCGCATCTGCGACAAGCTCGAGCGCCGTCATCCGCATATTTTTGGCGGGTCCGCCACATCACCGGGTTGGGAAGCGCTCAAGGCGCAAGAGCGTAGCGCCTCGGACGACCAGAGCGCGCTGGCGGGCATCGCCCTTGCGCTTCCGGCGCTCGAGCGTGCAGTCAAGCTGCAGCGCCGCGCCGCGCGGACCGGCTTCGACTGGCCCGACGAAACCGGTCCGCTCGGCAAGATTCACGAGGAACTGGCCGAGCTCGCCGAAGCCACCACCGAGACCGCGCAAAAGGAGGAGCTCGGCGACCTGCTTTTCGCCGTCGTGAACCTCGCACGTCATCTCAATATCGAGCCGGAAACTGCTTTGCGTGAGGCAAATCGCAAGTTCGAACGTCGGTTTCGAGCGATCGAGCAAACCCCTTCGTTCGAAACCCTCGCTTTGTCCGACAAAGAAGCATTATGGCAGCGCGCCAAGCTTGCTCAGAGCGACTGAAACCGCGCCCAATTCTCCACCGACAGGCGCACCGCGACATGCATCGTCTCGTCATCCATGCGCTGGTCGAGCATCTCGCCGTGCGCATGCAGCCAGGCGATCCGATTGCCGTCGCTCGCTGAAAGTTTGAGCCGGTGGACCTCGGCCCGCTGGTGGAGCCGCGCCGCAATCGCCTCACCGAGCGCCACGACCCCCTCGCCATCCAGCGCCGACACCGCGAACACATCGTCGCGCCGCTTGACTTCGCCGAGCAGCGCCTCGCGTTCGTTTCCGTCAAGCAGATCGAGCTTGTTCCACACCTCGATCCGGGGCGGCGACCCTGCTTCATCGAGCCCAAGCGTCGCAAGCACCTTGCCCACATCGACCGCCTGGGCGTCGCTGTCGGTGTGCGCAATGTCGCGGACATGAACGATCAGATCGGCCGACTCCACTTCCTCCAGCGTCGCCCGGAACGCCGCTACCAGTTCGGTCGGAAGGTCCGCCACGAACCCCACCGTGTCGGACAGGATCGCCTTGTCGAACCCGGGCAGCTTGAACGCCCGCATCGTCGGATCGAGCGTCGCGAACAGCAGGTCCTCGGCGAACACGTCGGCGTTGGTCAGGCGGTTGAACAGGCTCGACTTGCCGGCATTGGTGTAGCCGACCAGCGCGATCACTGGCCATGGCGCGCGCTGGCGGCGGTCGCGGTGAAGCCCGCGGGTGCGCTTCACCTGCCCGAGCTCGCGGCGGATCCTGGCCATGCGATCGCGGATCAGTCGGCGATCGGCCTCGATCTGGGTTTCACCCGGACCGCCGAGAAAGCCGAACCCGCCGCGCTGCCGCTCGAGATGGGTCCAGCTGCGCACCAGCCTGCCCGCCTGGTAATCGAGATGGGCGAGCTCGACCTGCAACCGGCCTTCTGCGGTGGCGGCGCGCTCACCGAAGATTTCGAGGATCAGCCCGGTACGGTCGATTACCTTGGTCTTGACGCCGTCTTCCAGCGACTTTTGCTGGACCGGGGTCAGTGCCGCGTCGACGATCAGCAATTTCGCATCCTGTTCGCGGACCAGCTCGGCGATCTCGTCGATCTGCCCCTTGCCGAACAGCGACGCAGGGCGAATCGTCCGAAGCTTGAACGCCCGCCGACCGACCACGTTGATGCCAATCGCCCCGGCCAGTCCGGCGGCTTCATCAAGCCGAGCGTCGATCGAGCGCATGGCACCGCTGCCCGATCGATCGGGCAGGACCAGCATCGCCCGCTCGCCGCGCGCCAGTCCGGCGTCATCCGCGCGGTTGAAACCACTCAGCGGCCGTCCTCCGGGTCGCTCATTTCGGTGTCGAGCGTCAGCGGGTGGGCCGGCTGCAGGGTCGAGACGGCATGCTTGTAGACCAGCTGCACTTGCCCTCCGCGCTCCAGCAACAGGCAAAATTGATCAAAGCCGGCGACCCCGCCCTGGAGCATGACACCATTGACCAGAAATACGGTCATCGCTTCCTGCTGACGCGCCGCCGCCGCCAGGAACAGATCCTGGAGTGCCGGGCGGCGCCCTTCCCCGCTCTGTCCGCCGACTTCGGGGGCGATGAAATCCTCCGGCAGCTGCGCCGGCATGATCGTCGAGATCGAATGCTTGTAGACGAGCTGGGCGGTCCCTTCGCGCCGAAGCAGCAGCGAAAAACTGTCGAACCAGGTCACGATGCCCTGAAGCTTGACGCCCTTGACCAGGAAAATCGTCACCGGGGTCTTGGCCCGGCGAACGGAATTCAAAAAACTATCTTGTAAACTTAACACTTTAACGACCATTGCGCGCTCGCTTTCTCATTCTTCTTCGTCACGCTTTTCACCGAGTCCGAGCGCTTTGAGTTTGCGGTGAAGCGCCGAGCGCTCCATGCCGATAAACGATGCGGTGCGCGAGATGTTGCCCGAAAAGCGTCGAATCTGCACTCGCAAATATTCCCGCTCGAACGATTCGCGGGCCTCTCGCAGCGGGCTGCCCATGATCGTCATGGTCGCGCTGGTCACACCGCTGGTCGCGGGTTGATCGAGAATTTCCGGCGGCAGCAGGTCGACCTCGATCCGGCTGACGCGATCGCCCGGGGCGAGGATGATCGTCCGCTCGATGATATTGCGCAACTGGCGGACATTGCCTGGCCAATCATGCGCCTGCAGCGCCGCTTGGGCTTCGGCCGACAGGGTCGGCGCGGAGATGCGCCGTTCGGCCGCAAAGCGGGCGAGGAAATGGGTGACAAGCTCGGGGATGTCTTCGCGACGATCGCGCAGCGGCGGGATCCGCACCGGGACCACATTCAGGCGATAGAACAGGTCTTCGCGGAAGCGGCCCGCGGCGATCTCATCGGCGAGATTACGCGAGGTGGCCGACAGCACCCGGACATCGACCTTGACCGGACGCTGTCCGCCAACGCGGTTATAGCTCTGGTCGGTCAGCACGCGTAGGATCTTGCCTTGCGTGGTCAGCGGCATATCCGCGATCTCGTCCAGAAACAGGGTTCCGCCATGGGCTTGCTCGAGCAGTCCCGGGCGAGCCACGCCTTCGGATTCGCTGCCGAACAACTCTTCCTCGACCCGTTCGGGTGCCATCCGCGCCGCGGAAACGACGATGAACGGCGCGGCGGCGCGCAGGCTCCATTGATGGATCGTTCGCGCGGCAACTTCCTTGCCAACACCGGCCGGGCCAGTGATCAGCACCCGACTGCCCGTGGGCGCGACGCGCTTCAGCGTTGCGCGCACGGTGTTGATCGCCACCGAACTGCCGTTGAGCTGGTCATCCTGGCCGACCTGCTGGCGAAGCGTTGCATTCTCGCGCTTCAATCGGTCGGTTTCGGTCGCGCGGTCGACCAAGTGGAGCAATTGACCCGCCTGGAACGGCTTTTCGATGAAGTCGACCGCGCCCTCGCGGATTGCGGCGACCGCAGTGTCGAGATTGCCGTGACCTGAAATCATCAGGACGGGCAGCGTCGGGTCCCGCCGCTTGATCTGCTCAAGCAATTGAAGGCCGTCGAGCCGCGATCCCTGAAGCCAGACATCGAGCAGGACCAGCGACGGTCTGCGCTCCTCGATCGCTTCGAGGGCGGCGGTGCTGTCGGCGGCGGTGCGGACGGCATAGCCTTCATCCTCGAGAACCCCCGAGACGAGGTCGCGGATATCGGCTTCATCGTCGACCACCAGGACTTCGAGCGCCATTAGCTATACTCCTCACCATCGTCGCGTTGTTCGCGCATATGATCATCGGCGGCGTCGAGGTCGGACGGGTCCGAGGCGAGCGCGGCCAGCCGATCGGCGTCGAATGCGATGCGGACATGGGTCCCTCCTCCCGGACGATCCAGAAAGGCAATTTCGCCAGCATGTTCCTCGACGATCTTCTTGACGATTGCGAGACCCAGGCCGGTGCCGCGGACGCGCGTCGTCATATAGGGTTCGGTCAATCGCTCGCGATCTTCGGGAAGGCCGATGCCGGTATCGGTGAGGTCGATGACCAGTTGCTCGTCACCGCGCGTGATCCGCAGGTCGACCCGGTCACCGTCGGGGCTCTGCTCGCCGCGATTGCGCCGCGTCTCGATCGCCTCGACCGCATTCTTGACGACATTGGTCAGCGCCTGGCTGAGCTGGCGACGGTCGCAGACCATGCGGATCTCGCCTGTCCCGGGATCGATCGAGAATGCCACGCCGGGATGCGCGACCTCGTGCAGGAACAGCGCCGCGCGAGCGATGTCGTGGACATCCTCGTCGCGGAACACCGGCTTGGGCATCCGCGCGAAACTGGAGAATTCGTCGACCATCCGGCGCAGATCACCGACCTGGCGGACGATCGTTCCGGTCAGCCGCTCGAACGTCTCCGGATCGGACGTCACCTCCTTGCCGTAGCGCCGCTGCAACCGCTCGGCGGCGAGCTGGATCGGGGTCAGCGGGTTCTTGATCTCGTGGGCGATGCGCTGGGCGATGTCGGACCAGGCGGCGCGGCGCTGGTCGCTCAACTGGTCGGTGATATCATCGAAGGTCAGCACGCTGCCGTCCTGGTAGCGCACGCGCTTGACCGCCAGCGTGCGTTGACCGGCCCCGGCGCGCACCAGCACATTGGCCTCGCCCTGGTCGCCCGACATGAATTCGTCGAGATCGGTCGACAGGCTTGCAAGCTTGGCGCCCTCAAGCCGATCTTCGCCATGCTGGAGCAGCGATTCGGCCGAGCGATTGGTGAGCAATATGCGCCGGTCGGCATCGAGCGCGACGACGCCTGCGGTCACGCTCGACAGCACCGCCTCGATGAACGCGCGGCGGGTGTCGATCTGACTGTTCGCCGCCATCAGCGCCCCGGTCTGTTCCTGCAAGCGCCCGGTCATCCGATTGAACGCGGCGGCCAGGGTCGCGATTTCGTCGTCCGAGGACGTCACCGGCACCCGCGTCGAAAAATCCCCCTCCTCCACCCGCCCTGCGGCGGCGACCAACTGCCCCACCGGCCTGACCAGGCGATCGGCTATTTCAAGGGCGATGAAAATGGCGAGCCCGACAATCACCAGCGCGCCGGCGAGCAGAGCGCCATTGAAGCGCAACTGATTGCCGCGCGACCGCTCCAGCAAGGCGCGATAGTCGTTCAACACGTCGCTTCCCCGGTTGATTTGCTCGCGGAACTGGGGCGCGAACACCCGCGAGGCGTAGACATAAGTGGCCGGACCATAGTCGAGCCGGGTCAACGCCCCGATGCGATCGGACGAGATGATCGGAATGCTTGGATTTCTGGCCAGCTCGGCGATCTTTTGCGGCGGCACCACACCATCCATCGACCGATCATAGGGATTGACCAGTCCCAGCGTGCGAATGTGCCCGTCCGCACCGATATTGATGATCGCGGCTTCGGACAAATTGCGGTTCAGAACCTGCCGGGCAAACCCATCGGCGAAGCGCGGGGTCGTCGATCGGCACTTGCGCCAGATAGCCGGCCAGATCCCCGCTCATCGTCACCGTTTCATTGGCAACCCGCTGCACCTCTCCGTCATAGGTGCTGCGCGCAAGGACGACCGTATTTTCGAGCATCCCCCGCGCCCGGTCCGAGAACCAGAATTCGAGCCCGCTTTGAAACAGCAACGAAGCGAAGATCGCGACCAGAACCGTGGGGACTGCGGCGATGACCGAAAATAATGCCACCAGGCGGGTATGCAGCCGCCCGCTGCCAAGTCCGCGCCGCGCCGCGCGCGCCTTGGCGACCTGGCGCGAGTAAAGCACCATCAGCATGATCGCCGGGATCAGGATGGCGACCAGCAGCAATGCGATCAGCGGCGGCGACGCCAGCGAACCCGGCTGACCGCTTCGGCTCAGCACCGAAACGCTGAGCAGGATCATCGCGATCAGGATGATTGCGCTGCCGATCGCGGCGACCCGGTAAAGCCGCTCGCTGTCCCGTTCGCGGCGGATCCACTCGCTTACGCGGGCGACCAGCGGTTTGAACTCAGCAGCGGTGGTCGGCGCATCCATTGCCGAGGCCCCTAACACAGACGCGTTGCATGAAAAACACAGTGTGTTAAGATTTTTTGGCGGCGGAAGTCATGCCGTTTCAGGCGGCCGAGCGCTCCAGCCACGGCGCATAGAATGCACGCAGCATCGTCACCACCGTCGCCGGATCATCCTGCTGGTTGACGCTGTTGCGGAATTCGGCCGATCCGGGCAGTCCCTTGGTGTACCAGCCCAGATGCTTGCGCGCGAGATTGACCCCGGTCACCGTGCCGTAGAGCGACAGCATGGCGTCATATTGCTCGAGGATCGTCGCCAATTGCTGGTCGAGCGAGGGATCGGATCGCACGGTCCGTCCGCCAAGATCGGCCATGACCTGTCCGAGCAGCCACGGCTTGCCATAGGCCCCTCGCCCGATCATCACCCCATCGGCGCCCGACTGGGCGAGCGCGGTCCGCGCATCCTCGAGCGAAACAATGTCGCCATTGACGATCACCGGCAAGCTCACCGCATCCTTGACCAAGCGCACAAAACTCCAGTCGGCGGAGCCCTTGTACATCTGGCAGCGGGTGCGACCGTGGACGGTGATCATCTGCGCGCCAAGGTCCTGCGCGATCCGCGCCAGCTCGGGCGCGTTGAGGCTGTGATGGTCCCAGCCCATGCGCATCTTGAGCGTCACCGGAACGGCGACCGCCTTGACCGTCGCGGCGATGATCGACGCGGCCAGCGGCAAGTCGCGCATCAGCGCTGATCCGGCATCGCCATTGACCACTTTCTTGACCGGGCAGCCCATGTTGATGTCGATGATCGCGGCGCCGCGCTGCTCGTTCAATTTCGCCGCCTCGGCCATTTCAACCGGGCCGCAGCCGGCCAGCTGGAGCGAAACCGGCTCCTCGCTCGGGTCCCACGTCGCTTTTTGCAGCGACTGGCGGGTTTCGCGGATCATCGCCTGGCTGGCGATCATCTCGCTGACCGTCAGCCCCGCGCCAAACCGCTTGACGGTCCGGCGGAACGGCAGATCGGTGACCCCGGTCATCGGTGCGAGGATCACCGGCGCATCGATCCGCAGCGGGCCGATCTGGATGGGACGGACAAGGCTCATGGGAAACCGCGCCTTTACAGAAGGTGGGCCAAACGGGCAAGGCAGCGGGCAAGCCCACCCACTTTTGCTCATGCTGAGGAGGGGCTGAGCTTGCCGAAGCCCCGTCTCGAAGCCCGCCGGTGGTTCGAGGCACTTACTTCGGCTTCGCGCGGCAGGCTCCTCAGGACGAACGGTTAAGTTGAAATGGCCAAAGTCACCGCACTCATCGTCGCCGCCGGAAGCGGGCACCGCCTGGGCGGCGGATTGCCAAAGCAATTCCGCCCGCTGGCCGGCAAGCCGGTTGTCCGCCGGGCGGTCGAGGCGCTGATCGGCCACCCGCGGATCGACGCGGTCAGGGTCGTCGTCGGCGACGGGCAGGAAGCGCTGGCGAACGTGGCGCTCGACGCGCTCGATGTTGGCGCGCTGATTGTCGGCGGCGCGCAACGAAGCGACAGTGTGCGCAACGGATTGAAGGCGATCGGTGACGGAATCGTGCTGGTCCATGACGCCGCGCGACCGTTTTGCCCGGCCGCGGTGGTCGACCGCTTGCTCGACGCGCTCGACGGCAGCGACGGCGCTGTCCCCGCCCTTGCGGTTGCGGATACGCTGGCCAGGGGCGACCGCTGGCTTGGTGCGAGTGTTGACCGCACCGGACTGCTTCGGGTGCAGACCCCGCAGGCCTTCCATGTCGAAGATCTTGATTTCGCCTTTTCCGAAGTGACGCTGCGCGCGCCGACCGATGAATCCTCGGTGATGGTCGAGGCGGGACTGAAGGTCGCGACGGTCGAGGGCGATGCGCTGCTCGACAAGCTCACCAGCCCGGCGGACTGGGCCCGCGCCGAAGCGATGCTCGCCGCGCGGATGATATCGCGCACCGGGATGGGATTTGATGTCCATGCCTTCGCCGGCGACGGCCCGCTCATGCTGGGCGGGATCGCCGTTCCGCACGATCGCGGGCTCGCCGGGCATAGCGATGCCGATGTCGTGCTCCACGCACTCACCGACGCATTGCTCGGCGCGGCTGCGCTGGGGGACATCGGGCAGCATTTCCCGCCATCCGATCCGCAATGGAAGGGCGCGCCCTCCGACCAGTTCCTGGCCCATGCCGCGAACCTCATCCGTGACCGCGGCGGGTTGATCGACCATGTCGACGTCACCCTGATCTGCGAAGCGCCCAGGCTTGGCCCGCACCGCGCGGCGATGGTCGCGCGGGTCGCCGCGATCCTTGGTCTGTCGGCGGGTTCGGTGAGCATCAAGGCGACCACCACCGAACGGCTCGGCTTTACCGGGCGTGGCGAAGGCATTGCCGCTCAAGCGGTGGCGAATATCCGGATGGAGATACAGCCATGACCGATCAGCTTCTGCCCTCCGTGCTTGTCGACAAGGCACGCGAAGTGGTCGCCGCCAATCTTGCCGCCGGCCGCCGGGTCGCGGTCGCCGAAAGCTGCACCGGCGGGCTGGTGTGCGCGGCATTGACCGAGATCGCCGGTTCGTCGGAGGTGTTCGAAGCGGGCTATGTGACCTATTCGAACGCCGCCAAGATCGACGGACTGAAGGTCAGCGAGGAGGTCGTCGAGATGTTCGGCGCGGTCAGCATCGCGACCGCCTGGGCGATGGCGCGCGGCGCCTTGGCAGCGTCGGGCGCGGATGTCGCGGTGGCGGTCACCGGGGTCGCCGGTCCGGGCGGAGGGACCGCGTCGAAGCCGGTCGGGACGGTGGTGTTCGCGCTCGCTGAACGCGACGCCGATCCGGCCAAGGTGGTCGCCGACAGCAAGCATTTCGACGCCGTCGGACGAAGCGGTGTCCGGCTTCAGGCGGCGCTTTGCGCGCTGGATTTGCTGATGCCGTAAAGCGCGGCGGCGCGCTGTTCGAACGCTCCGGTCATGCGCCGCAGCGCGCGGTCGAACATCTGTCCGGCGAGACTTTCGAACAGCCGCGAGCGGAACGCGAAATCGACCGAGAAACAGACCTGGGTGCCGCCGTCTGCCACCGCTTCGAAGCGCCATTCATTCTTGAGATATTTGAGCGGGCCGTCGACATAATCGACACAGATCCTGTGCGGGCGCTGCTTGGTTACCCGCGACGTGAACCGTTCCTTGAACGCGGTGAACCCGACGACCAGGTCTGCCAGCGTCTCGCTCTCGCTCGATGAGCGGATCCGCACCGCAACCACCCACGGCAGGAATTCGTCATAACGGCCGATGTCGGCGACCAGCTCGAACATCTGCTCGGGACTGTAGGGCAGATGCCTGGTCTCGCTATGCCGGGGCATGGCGATTAGCCCCTGGCGAGCTGCGCCGCGCGCGCCTGCTGCATCTTCCGGAAATCGTCCCCGGCGTGATAGCTCGAGCGGGTCAGTGGCGAGGCGGCAACCAGCAGGAAGCCCTTCGCCCGGGCAATCGCGGCATAAGCGTTGAACGCCGCGGGCGTAATGAATTCCTCGACCGTCGCGTGGCGCGGGGTCGGCTGAAGATATTGGCCCATGGTCAGGAAATCGATCCCGGCCGAGCGCATGTCGTCCATCACCTGGTGAATTTCGAGCCGCTGCTCGCCCAGCCCGACCATCACGCCCGATTTGGTGAAGATGTGCGGCGCCTGGCGCTTGACGCTTTCGAGCAGGCGCAGCGAGGCATAATAGCGCGCGCCGGGGCGGATCGTCGGATAGAGCCGCGGCACGGTTTCAAGGTTGTGGTTGTAGACGTCGGGGCCCGCCTCGATGATCGCCGACACCGCGCTCTCGCTCTTGTTGCGAAAATCGGGCGTGAGGATTTCGATCGTCGTGTTGGGCGTGGTGCGGCGCAGCGCTTCGATCACCTTGACGAACTGGCTCGCGCCGCCGTCGGGCAGATCGTCGCGATCGACCGAGGTGACGACGATATGCTCGAGACCGAGCGCGGCAGCGGCGGCGGCGGTATGTTCGGGCTCAAGCGGATCGACGCTACGCGGCATCCCGGTCTTGACGTTGCAGAAAGCGCAGGCGCGGGTGCAGGTGTCGCCAAGGATCATCACCGTCGCGTGCTTCTTGGTCCAGCATTCGCCGATGTTCGGGCAGGCCGCTTCCTCGCACACCGTGTTGAGTTTCAACGAGCGCATCAGCCGCTTGGTTTCCTGATAGCCGGCACTGTTCGGCGCCTTGACCCGGATCCAGTCGGGCTTGCGCTGTCTGGCGACGGCGATCGGGAGCGTCTCGTTCATCGCCGCCAGATAGCGGGCGCCCGAGCGATTGCCAACCGCGCGCCGCTACAATAGCGGAAGGACGCAGGGGGCCTTAATGATCATCGACACGCTGACTTCGCCGATTATCCTGTTTTTCGTTCTCGGGCTGATCGCCGGCTTCGCCCGCTCGGACCTCGCCATTCC
>JANPMU010000058.1:0-3627 GCA_031427095.1 Sphingomonas sp. | reverse complement strand
GCTTTCGCCTCGATGCCGACCGCCCTTCATGGCATCCCGGACGTGCCGTGCCAGCTCAACCGTCTGAAGCTCGCCGAGTTTCTATATGGCCGGGCGACCGGCGGCGCCCAATCCTATTTTGCGGGAATCCGGCGGGTCTTGCCCGGAGAAGTCGTGACGATCACCGCAGGCGGCGACACCATTTCGCGGCAATATGACTACCGGCCTGCGCGGCTGGGCCTCTCCACCCGCTCGGATTACGCCGAGGCGTTCCGCGAGCGGCTGGATCAAGCGGTCGCGTGCCGGATGCGCGGTGTCGATGGCATTGTCGGCGCTCATCTCAGTTCCGGGCTTGATAGCAGTGCCGTCGTGACCAGCGCCGCGGGTCTCCTTCAACCCGAGGGCCAACGCGTTCTGGCGTTCACGGCCGCCCCCCGCGACAGGTTCGAGAGCCGCTTGCCCGATCGATATCTCGCCGACGAAACCGCGCTCGCACGCACGACAGCAGCGCGCTTTTCCAACATCGAGCACATCATTGTCCGGTCGAGTGGTGACCCTATCGAGCATCTGGATCAGCGCGTCGCCGCGATCGAGGAGCCGATCGGCAATGTGACCAATAGCGAGTGGGGCGCCAGGATTAACCAGGGTCTCCAGAATCGCGGCGTCGGCGTGCTGCTGACCGGCGACTTCGGGAATTTCGCGCTTAGCGCAGGCGGTTCGCAGATCCTGCCCGATCTGCTGAGGAGCGGCGCGTGGCGCCAATGGGGTCGCGAGGCCCGCCATCTGACCGCAACAAAGCACATGCGGTGGAGCGGGGTTCTCGCACAGTCCTTTGGCGGCTGGCTTCCGGCGCCCGCGTGGAGCCTGATCGAACGCATCGCACCGCCGCGCGGCTGGGCGCCGCAATTGCCGTCGCTGCTGAGGAGCGAATGGCAAAAGGCGGCGCGGCAATCGACCAGCGTTCCGATATTTTCGTCGCAACCGCATACCGACAGTCAAAGCCTTCGCATGCAGGCACTGAAATATGGCTGGGACGTGGGAAATTTCAGGAAAGCGACGCTCGCGACCTATGGTATTGAAGAGTGTGATCCGACGTCGGATCGTCGGCTGATCGAGTTTTGCCTTGCGCTTCCGCTCGACGCCTTGTTGCGCGACGGAATTGCCCATCCCCTGTACAACGCCGCCTTTGGCGATCGATTGCCCCCTGAGGTGCTGCGGTCGAAGCAGCGGGGGTATCAGTCCGCCGACTGGTATGAGCGATATTCACGGGATCGGTTGATCGCCGAAGTCGAGCGCATTCGTCTTGACGATCGCTTGTTCGAACTGATCGATTACGACCGCCTGCTCAAACTGGTGGAGGCTTGGCCCCGCCAGCCGACCGGAGCGGAGCCGGTGCTGGACATGGGCGATGAGCTCTTGCGAATCCTGTCTGTCGCGAGCTTCCTGCGAAGCAATCCCGCCGCCACATAATAGCCCCGCAGCCCGGTATTCAGCGGGCTTTCCGCCCTAATCGTGCGACCAGCCTGAGCGGGGCGAGGACCAGATTCAGGAAATCCAGCGAGCGCGGCAAGGAAACGCGCATCCGATCGTGCGGGCTCGCCGACTGGCGAAGAATCTCGGACAGCTTAAATCGCCGGCCTTTCATCACCAACAACTGGGTCAGATGGATGTGCAGGGTGCCCAGCCGGCGCTCGGTCGGCTCGGCAAAATCGGGGGAAGCGTCCATCAGCCTGATCGCGGAATCGACCAGATAGCGATTGGCCCAATCGGATTGAAGCGATCGCCTCAGTCTCTGGGATAATTGCGTGTCGAACAGCGCGTTGCACAGCAGCAGGGCTTGGGCGGCGGCACGGTCCGCGCCCAGTTCCTGCGAGCGATCGTAGAGCCGGTCGATCTCGGCCTCGTCACAACCCGCGATCAGCGCGGCGAGATCGGCGAGCCATTTCAGCCTGAACCAGGCACTCGAGGCGCCGTGTACGCACAGATAAGCGAACAGCTCGTCGGGCGTCAGCGTGGGCAGGCTGACACCCTCCGACAGCGCGACCCGCTGGTGCGACGACCAGGCGCTGACCCCGGTCAGCATTCGCGGATTATCGACCAGCCGCGTGTGAAGCTCGACGTGAATCGCGAGCGTGGCATTGTCCCATGCCGATTCCTTGCAATGGTCATGCCATCGCGCAAGTCCCGCCGGACCCATCTCCGCAGCGGGAATGGATTGGCGATAGCCGGCTTCGACGAGAATTTCGGCTGCCCGGGAAAGCTGCTCCGGCGGCACCAAAATATCGACATCCCAGGCCATTTTCAGGACCAGGCTGCCATAAGCGAGCTGCGCCAGTGTCGGACCCTTGAAAAACGTCGCGCGGACGGCTGCTGCGGTCGTCAAGCGGTCGAGTCGAACCGCTTCACCCGCGAATTTAAGATTGGTGATTGCGATCTCACCGGCGCGATGCTTGAGCGCATCACTTACGTCGCGCGGGGCGGCGATGGCTGCATCAACCAGGGCATGGTGGACAAGCCCCTCGACGCGGTGGCGTTTGACCGCGACCAGGAAGCGATTCCAGTCAATGCCTCGCCCAGCGTCGTGGATTCTGCGCGTACGCGACGGGCCGGGCGGCCAGGCGCAGCATGCGATGACCAGAGCGAACTCCGGCGAAAGGTCGGCGGCGGGCTGCCAGGTCACACAGCGTCCGGGAAGGTCGCGAGCTCAGCGAACAGCGGCGCGGTCTCACCGCCAAGGACGATCAAATGGTCCACGCTGACCCAGACATGCGCCACCAGCCCTTCGACCGGATCGTGGCGAACTCCGTAATGAACTTGCGAGGCGACCCTGCGCCGACGCAGCATCAGGTGCAGCGCAAACCCCTGCTGGAAACAGACCGCGCGCCATGGCACTCGCGCCGCCACCGCTTCGATTGCCCAGATCGAGTCCCGAATCGATTTCTCGTTCAGACCGCTTCCGCGTTGATTGGAGGCACATCTCGCCGCGATCGCCATGATTTTTCGAAACGGCATCAGCCGGATCATGGCCGACGCCGCCGACAGAATGACCATGGCCTCAGCCAGCGCCAGCCATTGCTGTCCCGTGAAGCGCCGCAAGCGCGTCGTGATCGCCGGTGATTTCATCGCTTGACCGGATGCCGGACAGGCTCGGTCAACGCAATGGTGGAGCCGATTATGGCGATCCATGTGATCCCGTTCTTGACGGGATTTCTGGACGGACGCATCACAGGACACCTCGTCTTCCGATTGCCAATAGTCAAAATCGAGAGCCAATCCCGATGACGATCCGTTACACCATCAGACCTTTCGGCCCGGACATTGAGGCCGCGTACGAACGCCTGTTTCCGCACAGTGGCGCGGAAAAAACAGCGCGCCAACTGTCGTGGCGGTTCGAAAGCAACCCCCACGGTCCCGGTCTATTCGCGGTGGCGCAGGCCGCTGGAGCAGATGACCGCATCGTCGGAATGATCGCTCTGGTCGCGACACGGCTCAATATCGGGGACAGCCTCGTACCCGCCTATCAGGCGATTGATACGGTCGTTGACCCGGCATATCGAGGACGCGGAGTGTTCGTCGGCCTGGGCAAGGTCGCGCAGGATGCCGCGCTTCACGGCGGGAGAATCCTGTGGGGATTCCCCAATGCAAACG
>JANPMU010000057.1:0-3332 GCA_031427095.1 Sphingomonas sp. | reverse complement strand
AGATCGAGCACGGCCCGGATCTCCGGTGTGAGCGGGATTGATTTCTGCGTGCGCGGGAAAACCCCGCCTCCCGGGGAGATGAGCGACTTGTCATAGTCGTCCCAACTCGAGCGCGGCAGGCTGAACAGCCGGTTGCGTTCGCTCCAGCTTACTACCGGGTCGGGTGTCGGATCGATAAAGATGTGGCGGTGGTCGAAGGCCGCGACCAGCTTGATTGCTTTCGACCGAAGCATGCCGTTGCCGAAAACGTCGCCCGACATGTCACCGCACCCGACCACGCGGATCGGTTCCCGCTGAACGTCTACCCCCAGTTCGAGGAAGTGGCGCTGGACCGAAATCCACGCGCCCTTGGCGGTGATTCCCATCGCCTTGTGATCATAGCCGTTCGACCCACCGCTGGCGAAGGCGTCGCCGAGCCAGAAGCCCTGATCCAGCGCGATCGCATTGGCGACATCGGAAAAGCTCGCGGTGCCCTTGTCGGCGGCGACGACGAAATAGGGATCGTCGCCGTCACGGATAGTCACGCCCTGCGGGTGCACCACTATATCCTGATCGATGCTGTCGGTCACCGAGAGCAGCGCCCGGATGAAGATACGATAGGATTCGGTTCCTTCCCGAATCCAGGCTTCGCGATCGCCGGCGGGAGGCAATTGCTTAGGATAGAAGCCGCCTTTGGCTCCGGTCGGGACAATCACTGCGTTCTTGACGACCTGCGCCTTCATCAGCCCGAGAATCTCGGTGCGGAAATCGTCGCGCCGGTCGGACCAGCGCAGGCCGCCGCGCGCTACCGGACCGCCGCGCAAGTGGATGCCTTCGACCCGCGGGGAATAAATCCAGATTTCGCGCCACGGCACCGGCGCCGGCAGGTTGGGAACAACGCTCGAGTCGAGCTTGAACGCCAGCGCCGCCTTTCCCGCTTCGGCAAAGGCGTTCGTCCGCACGGTCGCGTCGATGACGGCGCGGAACAGGCGCAAGATCCGGTCGTCGTCGATCGCGGAGACCTGGGCGAGACCATCGCTGATCGCACGATCGGCAGCGACGACGTTCTCCTCGCGGGATCCCTCCCGCGCCGGATCGTGTTGCGCGTGAAACAGCGCGAGTAGGCCGCGAGCTACGCCAGGCGCACGCCGCAAGGCTTCTACGACGGTCGTCAGCGAATAAGCGACGCTGGTTTGACGAAGATAGCGAAACCACGCGCGGAGCAACATTACGTCGGCTGATTCAAGCCCGGCGCCGACGATGAGCTGATTGAAAGGGTCATCTTCCGCCTTGTTCTCGAGCACCGCCGCGATGGCGCGCTCGATCCGGGCGGCCCGCAGCATCACCTCGCCGGCATCACCGCCACCGGACACTTCCAGCGCGAAATCGTGGATATGGCCGAGCTTTCGGCCTTCGAGCAAAGTCGG
Organism: Sphingomonas sp.; assembly: GCA_031427095.1. GTDB lineage: Bacteria > Pseudomonadota > Alphaproteobacteria > Sphingomonadales > Sphingomonadaceae > Sphingomicrobium. The sequence goes on along the minus strand of JANPMU010000057.1, from coordinate 1,926 downwards.
CTGTTCCTCGATCACTTTGAACCCGAAATTCTCGAACACCGGCACCGCCTCGGAAAGCGGGATCACTCCGCCCAGGCGATAGGTCTTGAGGTGGAGCTGGTCCCTCTCGTCGCCCGGTTCGCGATAGAGACGGGTGTTGCGATCGTCGGCGTCGAGATCACAGAGCCGCAGCACGTCCTGGGCCGCTTCGGCGGGGCCGGTGCGGGACCGATAGGATTCGGGAAAGTTGTCGACATGGTTGAGAGCAAGGCGAGTTGCGCGCCCGGCCCCCACCAGGGCGCCGAGCGCTTCCTCGACGCCCGGCTTCCAGCCGCGCACCAGTTCATGGAGCCAGTCGTCGAGCGCCTCGACATCGGGCGTCGGCGTGGCGGGGCTCACATTGAGCGTATAGCGGATCAGCGAGAGATTCCCGGGGCCGGGTTCGACCGACCAGCTTGAAATCCTGCCCGCGGCGGCCGTCGCCAGCATTTCGCCGATGGCAAGGCGGCGGCGCGTGGAGAGTTCCTCGCGCGGCAACCAGACAAAAGCAAACAGCCTGGATTTGACGATGCTTCGCAGCAGCACCAAGGTCGGCCGCGGTCGGGCGGCGAGCGACATGGCGGTGAGCGTGAGCTCCTTGACCTCGTCGACGCCGAGACTGACCAGCAGGTCGCGCGGCATCGACTCGACGGTGTCGCGGAGCGCCTTGCCGGTATGGCCGCGCGGATCGAAGCCGAACTCCTGCTCCAACCGGCTAAGGCGCCGCCGCAGCACCGGGACCTCATCGGCCGGGGCCTTGAGCGCCTTGCTGCTCCAGACGCTGGCATGGACCCGGACGCCGGTGATCCGCTCGCCTTCGCTGAGTGGCAGGATGATGATATCTAGCGGGACGCGGCGGTGGACCGTTGAAAGATGGTCAGCCTTCGCGATCAGCGGCACGTCCCCGCCCTGCTCGAAATAGCGGATGAGGAGCGGGGTGCCATGCTCGCCCCAGATGGGCTGACCCGAGGTGCTGAGCAATCCAAGCGAGTCGGAGGGCGGCTGTCCCGGCCGATGGACCTGATAGCCGAGCAGGGTCATGGCGCCGTTGGCAAACCAATGGAGCAAAGCCGTTCGCTCGCTGTCGGCGAGTTGATCGGCATCTTCGTGCATCTTCGCGCGTAGCCTGTCCCAGTCGCGGACTGAAGCGCGGACGTCATCCAGTATATCGTGCAGCTCGGCGATAAGATCGCGACGGGCGCTTGCGCCGAGCCGGTCGACCTCGATGTATATGATCGACTCGCGACATTGGGCGGCGGTGCGCACCGGCTCAACGGAAAGTAGATCGCCGTCCGCATTGCGTTCAGTTTTGACCACCGGGTGAAGCAGGCGGTGGATGATCAAATCCTTGGCGGCGATGGCGGCGACGATCGAATCGACCAGGAAAGGCATGTCGTCGTTGACGATGCAGAGACGCATCTGTCGCCTGCCGACCTCGCCGCCAACAGACTCTAGCCGGATCACGGCCGCGCCTTCAGCCCGGTGCCGCGCCGTCGCTGCGACAAATGCCGCCGCTTCGATCCGATCCTCTTCGCTAAAGTCCTTGATCTGGTCGGGAAGCGCGTGATCGACGAGCACCTGGTTCAAGGCATCGAGACAAGGCGGGTCAGAGGCTTCCATCGGATCATTCATGAGCTTACTTTCAACGACGATTTGGGCAAGAACAACGATTTGGGCAAGGCGGTAGCTCTGGTAATTGCTGTCAAACCAAGTCGCACTTTTCTTTGAATGGTGCGACCTTGGCTTTAGGTGCGTGGGTGCTCAGACTAGAGCAGATTCCGTTCAGTCTGGATCGTATCCGCACGAACTGAAGTAATTTGCGCATTCGCTGGGCTGGAAGAGATCTACCAGCCGTCCGATCAGGTCCCAAAGCCCGGAGACCGTCCGTTCTGATGCCTTTCGCAGCAT
>JANPMU010000056.1:0-4977 GCA_031427095.1 Sphingomonas sp. | reverse complement strand
GCGGTGTCGCTGCTGACCCCCGGACGCGGGCTGCGCGGCGCGGCATTGTCCGAGATGGCGCGCAGCGAAGGTCCCGGCGGGTTCGGAGTTGCGGCGACGCTCCTTCCTCCCCTCCCGCCTGCGGGAGGGGATCGAGGGGAGGGCCTGTTGTCTTCATCTCTGGGAGGTTCGGACATGCCCTCCCCCCAGCCCCCTCGCGATGACGGGAGGGGGAGTATAAGCCTCGGCACCGGCACGCTCGCCACCGCACCCGAGCGCCGCCAGGTCCGGATCAACGGCGCTGCCGCCTCGGTCAATGCGCTGGCCGAATGGCTTTCGGTGTTGTGGCTGACTCCGGCGATGGACCGTTTGTTCACCGACAGCGCAAGCGCGCGCCGCCGCTTTCTCGACCGGCTGGTGCTGGCACTGGAACCCGGCCACGCCCATCACGCCGCGCGCTACGAAGCGGCCATGCGCGCGCGCAACAAGCTTCTCGCCGAGCCCGACAGCGCGGACCCCGCCTGGCTCGCCGCTTTGGAAGCGGGCATGGCCGAGCATGGCGCGCAAGTCGCGGGTGCCCGGCTGCGGACCGTGGTCGCGCTCGATGCGCGCCTCGCCGACACCCTCGACGATGGTTTCGCCCGCGCCGCGCTGTCGCTCGACGGCGTCGGTGAGCGCGATCTTGCCGCAGCCTTGCGCGCCAATCGCGGTCGCGACGCTGCTTCCGGACGCGCCATCGCCGGGCCACACAGGATGGACCTGGTCGTCACTCATCGCGCCAAGGCCCAAAGCGCCTCGCGCTGCTCGACCGGCGAGCAAAAGGCGCTGCTCCTCGGAATGGTCCTCGGTCACGCCGACCTCGTCACCGAACGGCGCGGCGCGACCCCGATCCTGCTGCTCGACGAAGTTGCCGCGCATCTCGATCCCGGCCGCCGCGCTGCCTTGTTCGCCCGCCTCGAAGGTCGCGGCCAGATATGGATGACCGCGACCGAACCAGCGCTGTTCGAAGGCCTCGCTTCGGCGAGCCATTATGCGGTAGCCGAAGGGCAAATCCGGCCCGTTTAGGGACAGCGCGATTGCTGCGCTGCAACAAGGACTGGACTTTTGTGGCATTCGCGCCTATCTGCGTGGCTCACGAGACACATTGCGGCGTGATCGGACCCTTCCTCTTCGAGGCAAAATGGGGGCCCCGGCCGTGTCTCGCGCGAAATTTCGCTTAAAGCTCTCCTGTCACGCGGGGCGCGACGTCCCCGCCGCCGACGTGCGCAATTCTGCGCGCGTCCCGGCCTCGTAAGGTATTATTCATTTCCACTTTCACTTCCCTCGGGCTTTCGAAGTCCGTCCTCGATGCTTTGGCGTCAAAAAATTACACCGTGCCGACGCCGATTCAGGTGCAGGCGATCCCGATCGTCTTGTCGGGCCGCGACCTGTTGGGCATCGCTCAGACCGGAACCGGCAAGACCGCGGCGTTCATGCTTCCGTCGATCGACCGTCTGGTCGCAGCGGCCAAGCGTCCCGTCGGCGGACGCTGCCGGATGCTGGTTCTCGCACCGACCCGCGAACTCGCCAGCCAGATCGCCCAGAGCGCGATCGATTATGCGCGCGGTTCGCGACTTCATGTCGTGACCGTGTTCGGCGGCACCTCGATCTACAAGAACAAGCAGGACATGGCGCGCGGCGCCGACATCCTCGTCGCCACCCCGGGCCGCCTGGTCGACCTCGTCGAACAGCGCGCGATCAGCCTCGATGCGGTCGAAATCCTCGTCCTCGACGAAGCCGACCAGATGCTTGATCTGGGCTTCATCCATGCGCTGAAGTGGGTCGTCGCGCGGCTTCCCGCCGTGCGCCAGACTTTGTTCTTCTCGGCCACCATGCCCTCGGCCATCCGCGAACTCGCCGATCGTTTCCTGAAGGATCCGGTGCAGGTGTCGGTGACCCCGTCGGCGACCACGGTCGAGCGGATCGCCCAGTCGATGTCTTTTGTCGACCAGAAGGAGAAAGGCTATCTCCTCACCTTGTTCCTCAAGCGCGAGCCGATCGAGCGCGCCTTGGTGTTCAGCCGCACCAAGCATGGCGCCGACAAGATCGTCCGCCAGCTGGCCGCGAGCGGAATCGTCGCCAATGCGATCCACGGAAACAAGAGCCAGCCGCAGCGCGAACGGGCCCTGGCCGACTTCAAGTCGGGCCGGGTCAAGGTGCTGATCGCGACCGACATCGCCGCACGCGGGATCGACGTCACCGGGGTCAGCCACGTCATCAACTATGATCTTCCCAACGTATTCGAACAATATGTCCATCGCATCGGCCGCACCGCGCGCGCGGGCGCCGAGGGCATCGCTTTTTCGATGTGCGCCGATGACGAGCGCGCTTATATCCGCGGGATCGAAAAGCTCACCCGCCAGAAGATCGAAGTGCGACCCTTGCCGAGCGATTTCGGTGCCGAAGCCGCGCGGATGCGTGCGCTTCGTCCGGCGCCCGAGCCCGAGCGCGGCGAACGTCCGCCGCAGCGGTCCGGGCGCCCCCGCCACGACAGCCAACCGCGCCGCGACAGCGAGCCGCGCCGCGATTCGGCTCCCCGCCGGGACGGTCAGGCGCCGCGCCGTGACGGTCTTGCCCCGCGCCGCGAAGCTTTGCCCCACGGTCAGCGCAACGCTGCTCCCCGTCCTGCTCACACGGGTGCGGCCCGCCCGGCCCATGTCGGCGCAGCTCGCCCGCACGGTGCAGCCCGTCCGCAAGGCAGCGGCCGCCCCGCTGGCGGCGGCGGTCCGCGCGGCCCGCAACGCGACAATCGCGGCGGTCGTCCGTCGGGACAGCGCACCAGTTACTGATCGTACACATCCGATCGCACTTCCGGCCCGTCGCTCACCCGAGCGGCGGGCCGTTTGCTTTGTTCGACTTGACCTCCGTGGAATCCGACAGCGGCGGGGGTCCCCGGCGGCAATTTCGAGGGCCTCGCCCCGTGTCGCATGAACCGCTTTAGGGACCACTCAAAAGCATGACTTTCGCAGACGCCTCGCTTATAGGCTGGGCATGACGGAAATCCCCAACGACAACAGCTACGGCGCCGACCAGATCAAGGTGCTGAGAGGCCTCGACGCGGTGCGCAAGCGCCCCGGAATGTATATCGGCGACACCGACGACGGATCGGGCCTCCACCACATGGTGTTCGAGGTTTCGGACAATGCCATCGACGAGGCGCTGGCCGGTCATTGCGACCGGATCCTGATCACCTTGAACCCCGATGGCTCGGTCAGCGTCGAGGATAATGGCCGTGGGATTCCCACCGGGATCCATTCCGAGGAAGGCGTTTCGGCGGCGGAAGTCATCATGACCCAGCTCCACGCCGGCGGAAAGTTCGAGAATACTTCCGACGACAATGCCTACAAAGTCTCGGGCGGGCTCCACGGCGTCGGAGTTTCGGTCGTCAACGCGCTCTCGGAAACACTCGACCTGACCATCTGGCGCGATGGCGAGGAGCATTATATGCGCTTCAGCCACGGCGATGTCGTCGCTCCGCTGAAAGTCGTCGGCAAAAGCGACAAGCGCGGTACGCGCGTCACCTTCCTGCCCAGTTCCGATACCTTCAAGATCCTCGAATTTGATTTTGAACGACTCGAGCACCGCTTCCGCGAGCTCGCATTCCTCAATTCGGGGGTTCGTCTGGTCCTCGCCGACGCGCGCCACGCCGAACCGCGCGAGGTCGAGCTGTATTACGAGGGCGGGATCGCCGCGTTCGTCCAATATCTCGACCGCGCCAAGACCCCGCTGATGCCCGATCCGATCGTGATCCACGGCCAGCGCGACGATGTCGGGATCGACGTCGCGCTTGAATGGAACGACAGCTATTACGAACAGACCCTGTGCTTCACCAACAACATCCCGCAACGTGACGGCGGCACCCATCTGGCCGCGTTCCGCGCCGCGCTGACCCGCACCGTCAACAATTACGCCGACCGCTCGGGGCTGCTCAAGAAGGAAAAGGTCAGCCTGACCGGCGACGACATGCGCGAAGGCCTGTCGGCGGTCGTTTCGGTCAAATTGCCCGACCCCAAGTTCGGCAGCCAGACCAAGGACAAATTGGTCAGCTCCGAGGTCCGCCAGCCCTTGGAAAGCCTGATTGCCGACAAGCTCGCCGAATGGCTCGAGGAAAACCCGGGTCACGCCCGCGCCATCGTCGGCAAGGTGATCGACGCCGCCGCCGCCCGCGAAGCCGCTCGCAAGGCGCGTGAACTGACCCGGCGCAAGGGGGTGATGGACATCGCGTCGCTGCCCGGCAAACTCGCCGATTGCCAGGAACGCGATCCGGCCAAGTGCGAACTCTTCCTGGTCGAAGGCGACAGCGCCGGCGGCTCGGCCAAGCAGGGCCGCGACCGCAACATCCAGGCGATCCTGCCGCTCAAGGGCAAGATCCTCAACGTCGAGCGCGCGCGCTTCGACCGGATGCTCGGCTCGAAGGAAATCGGGACGATGATCCAGGCCCTCGGCACCTCGATCGGGCGTGAGGAATTCAACCTCGCAAAATTGCGCTACCACAAGATCGTCATCATGACCGACGCCGACGTCGATGGCGCCCACATCCGCACCCTGCTGCTGACCTTCTTCTATCGCCAGATGCCCGAGTTGATCGACGCCGGGCACCTCTACATCGCCCAGCCGCCGCTTTACAAGGTCGCCCGCGGGCGCTCCGAAGTCTACGTCAAGGACGATTCCGCGCTCGACGAATATCTGGTCGATGCGGGGCTCGACGGCCTCCTGCTCGAAGGCAGCGACAGCCCGCGCTCGGGCGCCGACCTGCGTCATCTGGTCGAGCATGCCCGCCGCATGCGCTCGCTGATGCGTTACGCCCCCAAGAATTACGATCCGGCGCTGGTCGAAGCGCTGGCGCTGGGCGGCGCGCTTGATCCCGCGCTTGCCGTCAGCGGGCGCAGGGCGTCGATCGAGCGCGTTGCCGCATGGCTCGGCGCGGGCGATCTCGAAGCGAAATGGTCGGGTGAGATC
>JANPMU010000055.1:0-7547 GCA_031427095.1 Sphingomonas sp. | reverse complement strand
TGCAAGGGGGGCGTGTTTGCGCTCTATCACTCTCTTAGAACAACAGGAGGGCCAAATGGCAAAAGAATCAAGCGGGACCGGACGTAAAGCAGGGGGCGGCCTTGCCCGCCCGGTAACACCGTCGCCGGAACTCGCCGCGGTCGTCGGATCGGCTCCGCTGCCGCGCAGCGAAGTGGTCTCGAAAATGTGGACTCACATTCGCAACAACAACCTGCAAAATCCCGCAAACAAGCGGGAAATCCTTGCCGACGACAAGCTGAAGAAGATCTTCGGCGTCGATAAGTGCACCATGTTCGAAATGAACAAGCACCTGTCCCGGCATCTGAAATAGTCGCGCGCCGCGCTCGCGCGGCAGGCGAACAGGAGAGGGGCCCCGGCTTGCCGCGGGCCCCTTTTTCGTGGGCGCCCGAGTCGTGCGTTAGCGGCAGCCGCGCCAACCCATCGCGCCGCGTGCCGCCTGGTCGAGGTGAAAATGGTCGGCGTGGGCGGCATTATAGTCGGGCGACAACACCGTCGCGAACAGGCCGCAGGCGCCGTCGCGCACCTCGCGCAGGAACGCGGCCTTGCCGGAATCCCCGTCCCCGTCCCAGTCCCAGTCGCGCCGCACCGACACGCGCTCGCCATCGCTGGTGCGAAACCCGGTGACGTCGATCGCGTCGGCCGTGGCATGTTCGCTATATTGACCCTCGTCGCGCCCGTAGAGGCGGCGGCAGCTGTAACTGCCGGCATGGTCGATGGCGGTGACCATGCCGCCCAGGTGGCGCCGCGCGGCGGGCTGAACGACATCGCGTTCCCAGATCACCAGCGCGGCGGCGACCGGGCAAGCCGTGACCAATCCCGACGGTGAAAAGCGGATCGCGCCCGTGCCACCGGGCGAAAGCCGGAAACCGTCGGCATAACCGCACTGTCCCGCCGCGGCGGTCCGGGCCGGCACCGCCAGATCGCCCGAGCGTGCCGCAGCAAGGAGCGCCGCACATCGTCCCGCATCGCCGGTCAGCGCGGCCAGCTTTCGGCCGGTGAAGCCGCCGACCGGATCGTCAAGGCTGAGCGGGGTCCACGGAAATCGCTCGGGATGGTCGCGCAGCTGGCGCTGATATTCGCGCCAGCCCAGCGCCGCCGCAGTAACCAGCACCATCAGAAGGATCAGCCGCGCCGGCCAATTCGATCGCCGCCTAGGCACGAAACGCGGTGGCGAGCGGTTCGCTGGTGACCGGATAGCCACGATCCGGCGGGATGCAGAGGTGGCGCTCTCCGCCGATGTCGTCGATCCACGGCATGATCGTTGCGATGCTATGCGCGCGGGCATCGGCCAGCGCGGCGTCATACCGGCCATGCTGCGCCAGCCGCTCGAGGTTGCGTTTGGTCGGGAAGATGGCGCTGGCCCCGCCGCGGTCGATGCGCGCGATCAGTTCGATCGGGCTGGCCCATTCGGCGGCAATACATTCGCCCGGCTGGGGACGCGGCGACCAGTCGCCGGCTGGCGCGGGCACGAGGAAGAACATGGTGTCAAATTTGCGGGCGTGGGTGAACGCCGGCATCCAGCGCGCAAACGGCACCAGCGCATCGAGGTCGAGCGACAGGCCGTTGGTCGCGAGCAGCGCGGCGAACGGCACCTTGGCGATCAGCGCCTGCTGAAGGATCGGACCAAGCGCCGGATCGAGCTTACCGCCAAGGGTTGGGCCAACCAGTCCCGCCGCGACCGCGCTTTCTTCGATCGTTTCGCGGATCGCGGTGATCTTGGCCGCGTCGTCGGGCCGGCCGAGCGCATCGGCGAATTCGCGGTCCTCGGCGTCGATTCGCCCGCCGGGAAACACCAGCGCGCCCGCCGCGAAAGCCATGCTCGCCGATCGTTCGACCATCAGGATCAGCGGCTCCCCGGCGGTTCCATCAGGCGGATCGCGCCAGGTGACGAGCGTCGCGGCGGGAATGGCATCGGTCATCGGGTGGCCCTAGAGCCTGATCGTCTGAGGTGGAAGCGCTTCGCTTTCGCCGATGGCGTGAATCAGGCTCTCATCATATGGTTGGCGGCACAAAAAAGGGGTTTGGCGACACAAAAAAGGGTGTTGGCGACGCAAAAAAAAGGCCGGCAGCCCGAAGGCGCCGGCCCTTCCTGTTTCCACCCCCGAAAGGATGGAAAATGGCTTACATCGCGTTGACCGCGTTGACGTCGGCCGCGTCGATCGCGTCGGCCTTGTCGTCGCCTTCGGCTTCGAGCGCATCGGCCTGGTTTTCCAGGGCGGCGGCTTCGGCGCCATTGGCAGTGTTGTCGGCCATCGCTTCAAGATTGTCGGCGGCGGCTTCGTAATTATCCTCGACATTGTCGGCGAGGGCATCATCGCCCTTCCCGCCGCAGGCGGCGAGAGCGAGAGCGGCGGCGCCGACGATGGCGAACGAGAGTTTCTTCATGCAAATTCCCCTTTGTTTCCGTGTGGTGGCGCTATCGCCTTCCTCACATGAGGGGTTTCAACGCGACCACGTCCGTAACGGTTCCCCGCCGCGCCGAATTTGTCAATCATCTTTGCTCGGCAGGGCGGGCGCCTGGCTCCCCCCCGCAAGGCTGCCGCCTGGACCCTCCGCAGAGCTCGCGACGGGCCGGAACTTGCTTGCGAACCCGCGAACCCCTATCTTGGCCGTGCCGGGAGCGTGCAAGCGCTGGCGGCTATGTCGGTAGAGTATTGGGTGGAATAGGCATTTCGGACCCGGGGGGCAGTACCCCGGCGCCTCCACCACCAGCGGCGATCCGCGCAATTTGCGCCGCTGCTGATGGGGGCGAAATAGGATCGACGAGTGCAGTAAAGGCCTAGTTGCCGATCGGTAGGAGACCACCGTGACGGCTCAATCACACAAGTGCCAACGATAACGAGGCTCTTGCGATTGCCGCGTAACTGAGGGCCTAACGGTCTGACGTTACCAGGACAAAAGCGCGGTCGGACCCCGCCGGGCAACAGAAGGGGAATCCAGCGGCCTCCAGGGGAGCCGGGCAACAGAATCCCCTGGACTTTTTGTGCCCATGCGCGAGGCACCGGGAGGCAGCAGCTTCGCCCTTTTTCAATCGCCTATTCTGCCTCCCCCGACTCTGAGCGGGGTCCATCTATTCGTGCGGCATCGACCGCGTCAGGCGGGCCCCGGGTCAAGCCCGGGGTGACGTTGGGGGCGGGGCCGCACTTCATTCGCTGATCGACCCGGACTTGTCGCCTCCTCGCGTTCGGCGCAGGGTGGCCGCTATATCCGAGGGGGAATCGCACCATGACTGTTCGCCGCCTGATGCTCGCGCTGTGCCTTGCCGCCGCGCCTGCCGCGCTGTTCGCCGCGCCGGTGCCCAAGGCGCAATTGATGAAGCCGCCGGCCAATGCGGCGCATTATCTGGTGGTGTCGGACGCGGGCAAGCATGGCGACATGTGGCGCTGGACGCTGCCCGACGGGCGCACCGCATACCGCCATTCGCAATCGCTGCGCGGGTGGATCACCGAGACCGACCAGGTGGTGATGCTGGGCGCCGACGGACTGCCGGCGAAACTGGAAGTGCGCGGGATCACGCCCAATGGCGATGCCGCCGAGACGTTCTTCGTGGCGGGCGACACAGCCAGCTGGAAAAGCCTGTCAGACAGCGGCACGATCGACGGGCGGCCCGGCTATTATCTGCCGGCGGGCGGGATCGGCCTGTCGAACCATGTGCTGATCGACAAATTGGTCGCGGCGGGGGCGGCGGGGATCGACCTGTTGCCGAGCGGCCGCGCGATTTTGACGATGGGACCGGGCCTGACCATTCAGGGTCCAGCGGGGGCGAAGCCGGTCCGCCTCGCGTTCGTGCGCGGGATATTGGCGTCGCCGTTCCCGGTGTGGCTCGACGACCAGAACCGCCATTTCGCCGACGTCGGCGGGATTTCGCTGCTGCCCGAGGGGTATGAGAGCGTCGCCAACGCGAAAGCGATGCGCGATTTCCAGGACAGGGTGACGGCGGACGAGGTCAAAGCGATCGCGCGGCGGTTTTTGACGGCGGAGGCCAAGGCGCCGGTGTTGTTCGACCATGTGCGGCTGTTCGATGCCGACAAGGGCGTGTTCCTCGAAAGCCAGGCCGTGCTGGCGACGGGCGGGAAAGTTGCCGCGATTGGGCCTGCGGGATCGATCAAGCCGCCGGCGGGAACGCGCGTCATCGACGGGCGCGGCAAGACGCTGGTCCCCGGCATCTGGGACAGCCATATGCACATCGGCGACGATTGGGACGTGCTGGCCAACATGGCCAACGGGCTGACCAGCTTTCGCAGCCCCGGCACCGAAATCGACCGCGCGCTATCGGTGGTCGCGCGGCGGGCGTCGGGCGACCTGTTGATGGGCGAACCGTTCATCCAGGCGATCGTCGACAAGAAGGACCCGCTGGCGGCGCAGGGATCGATCACCGTCAGCAGCGAGGCGGAGACGATTGCCGCGGTGCGTGCAATCAAGGCGGCGAACCTGTGGGGGGTGAAATTCTATACCTCGATGGTGCCGGCGTGGATCAAGCCGGGCGCGGCCGAGGCGCACAGGTTGGGCCTCCACGTCAGCGGCCATGTCCCCGCGACGATGCGACCGATCGAGGCGGTGCGCGCGGGCTATGACGAAATCACCCACCTCAACTTCATCATGATGCAGATGATGCCCAAAGCGGTGGTCGACAAGGCGAATACCGCCGCCCGGTTCGAAGGGCCGGCCAAGTTCGCCAAGGACGTCGATCTGAAGTCGCCCGCGGTGACCGCGTTCGTCGCGGAATTGAAGCAGCGCGGGACGGTGATCGATCCGACCCTGGTCATCTTCGAAGGATCGTTCACGTCGGACGGCGGCACCCCGGCGGCGGCCTATGCGCCCTACATGGGGATCATCTCGCCGGTGCTCGACCGCGAGTTCAAGGCAGGCGGCTATCCGCTGGTGGCGGGATATACGCGCGACGATTACCGCAAAAGCTATGCCAAGATGATGGGATTGGTGACGGTGCTCCACGAGGCGGGGGTGACGATCGTCGCGGGGACCGACGGATATGGCATCGAGCTGGTGCGCGAGCTGGAACTCTACCAACAGGCCGGGTTCACGCCCGCCGAGGCGCTGCAGAGCGCGACCATCGTCCCCGCCAAAATGGTCGGCGCCGACCGGCGCACCGGATCGATCGCTCTCGGCAAGGAAGCCGACATGGTGCTGGTCGACGGCGACGTGTCGCGGGATCTGGGCGCGCTGCGCCGCGTGGTCACCGTGGTCAGCGACGGGACCGTCATGGACGCCGACGAACTGCGCAAAGCGGCGGGCTATCGCGGGCGCCCGAAATAAGGGAGCGCCAGGCAACCGATGTTCCCCGCTTGATACGAGGCCGGCGCGGCATGTCGTGAGTCCTATCTTGGCCTAGCAATTTGCGTTAACGGTCGGGTTGCGGGTCATGCACGATGATCGCAACGCGGCGGGGTTGATGGCCGACATTTTCGTTTCCTATGGCCGGTCCACCGAAGACCAGGCACAGCAGGTCGCGGAAGCGCTTCGCAGCGCTGGCTACAGCGTTTGGCGCGATGACGAATTGCCCGCCCACCGCGCGTATAGCGACGTGATCGAGGAGCGACTTCGCTCGGCCAAAGCGGTGGTTGTCCTGTGGTCGGTCGAGGCGGCGCGCTCGCAGTGGGTGCGCGCCGAAGCCGATGTCGCGCGCGAAGCCGGCACGCTGGTGCAAATCAGCATCGACGGGACGCTGCCGCCGATGCCGTTCAACCAGATTCAGTGCGCCGACCTCGCCGGATGGACCGGCGATCTGAGCGTGACCGGCTGGCGTAAGGTCGTCAGCAGCCTCGCGTTGCTGGTCGGCAGCGCAGGCTCTTCCGCCGATCAACCCGAGCAGACGACCGTGCCGGCGCGCCGGGTTGCGATCTGCGTGCTGCCGTTCATCAACATGAGCGGCGATGCCGAGCAGGAGTATTTCAGCGACGGTATCAGCGAGGATATCACCACTGACCTCACGAATATCTCGGCGCTGTCAGTGGTCGCCCGCAACACGGCCTTCACCTTCAAGGGCAGAGCGGTCGACGCGGCGGTTGTGGCGCGCCAGCTGAATGTCAGCCACTTGCTGGAAGGCAGCGTGCGCAAGTCGGGCAACCGGGTGAGGATCACGGCACAGTTGATCGACGGCGTCACCGGCGATCATCTTTGGGCCGAACGCTACGACCGCGACCTTATCGATATATTCGCCATCCAGGACGAGATTTCCGAGGCGATCGTTGCGGCGCTGAAGCTGAAACTTCTTCCCGAAGAGAAGAAGGCGATCGAGAATCGCGGGACGAACAGCGCCGAGGCCTACAATCTCTATCTGATGGCGCGCAGTTATTGGGTCACTGGCAATCACGGCGACCGCCGCCGTGAGGAGCGGGTCGCGCGCCTTTGCCGCCGCGCGACCGAAATCGATCCGCACTACGCCCGGGCGTGGGGGCTGATGGCGCTCGCGCAGGCGGCGTTGTGGTTCAACTTCGGGATCGCCGAACGGGACGGCCTCGTCGCCGCTGAAAAGGCATTGTCGATCGACCCGAATATTGCCGAAGCATATTGCGTCAGGGCCCGCTATTTCAGCGAGCAGGGGCGTTATGATGAAGCCAATGACGAAATTGCAACGGCTCTTCGCCTGGATTCCGAATCGTGGGAGGTAAACAAGGAAGCGGCCAGGCTTTGCATGAGCCAAAGGCGAATCGCGGACGCCACGCTACATTTCGAGAAAGCCGTCTCGCTGATCGAGACCGACTATCACTCGTGGGCCATTCTGGTCACCTGCTATGAGGCGAGCGGGAACAGAGAAGGCGTGCTGCGCGGCGCGAACATGATGCTGACACAGTCCGAAGCGGCGCTGGCTCATGATCCCAGCAACGGCGCGGCGCTAGGAATTTGTGCCGGGGCGCTGGCTATCCTGGGGGAAGCCGAGCGCGCCAGGGATCGGATCGAGCGCGCCCTGCTGATCGACCCGGACAATTTGAATATGCGCTACAATTTCGCCTGTATTCTGTCGACTTACATGAGTGATCCTGATGCGGCTCTCGATCTCCTCGAACCTGTTTTCGCGAGTTCGGGCGAGTCCGTAATCAATACCGCCGAAGTCGATCCGGACATGGACAACATCCGCGCCCACCCGCGCTTTCAGCGCATGCTCGCCGACGCGAAGGTCCGATTGGATGCAGTCGGCAAGGGCGGAAAGACGACGATCGCTTAAGCGTAGTTGAAGCTGACGCTGAGCCGCTCGCCCTTTCCGGCATGAGGGCGGACTTCATGGCGGAGGAAGCTTTCCCACATCAGCAGCATGCCCGGGGCAGGCTCGACATCGACGAAATTGCGGCGTTTGTCGGGCGCATCGTCGCGGCGCATCGGCGCGGCCATCAGCATCGACAGCCGCGGATCCTCGAAGCGGATCGCGCCGCTGGCGGGCGGAACCTCGACGTAAAAAGTGCCTGACAGAAAGCTGTGCGGATGAAGGTGCGCCGAATGGTGGCCGCCGGGCTTGAGCAAATTCACCCACAGGCTGTCGAGCTTTGGCTTGCCGCTGCCAAGGTCAAAGG
>JANPMU010000054.1:0-4033 GCA_031427095.1 Sphingomonas sp. | reverse complement strand
CTGGCGGGGCTGACCGGAACCGGGGGAGGCATTTTCCTCAGCCCGCTCATATTGCTGTTCCGCTGGGAGGTGCCGCGCCGAACCTCGGGAGTCGCCGCAGCATTCATCTTCGTCAATTCGGCAGCGGGCCTCGCGGGCAATGTCTCGAGCCTGACGGCGCTCCCCCCGGGATTGCCGGTGTTCGTGGCCGCAGTGGCGCTCGGCGCGGCTGCCGGAACCTGGCTCGGGGTCGAACGGCTCCCGCGCCGCAAGCTCGAGCAGGCGCTTGGCCTGGTCCTCGTCGTCGCCGGCGCCAAGCTGATTTTTACCTGACGGCGTGTCAGAAATCGAGGATTTGGACCTGGTCTCCGGCCGCGCTCGCGGGCGCGTCTGCCTGCCTGCGAAGCAGAAGCTGGGCCGAGGCGAGCGCTTTCTGCGCCCCCGATTCCTGATTGGCGATCGGCTCGACCGATCCTCCGCTCCAGCGCGCGCGATAAAAGGTTTCGCGATCGCCGCAGGCCTCGAGCCCGCAGGCAAGCGCGGCCGAACGCCAGTCTGTTGCCGATCCGGGGTCGCGCCCGCTTAAGCCCGCGATCAGCGGAGCAAGGAACAGTCGCGCAGTGACCATCGCCGAAGTCGGATTTCCCGGAAGCCCGATCACGATCTTGCCCGGGGCGCGGGCCAGCCAGACGGGTTTGCCCGGCTTGATCGCGACCTTGGCGAAGAGGAGTTCAAGACCGGCGGGCTCGAACATGCTTTTGGCATAATCCTTTTCGCCCACCGAGGCGCCGCCGGTGACGATCACGATATCCGAGCTTGCGAGCGCGTCCGCCGCAGCTTTTTCGAGAGCCAAGGGTTCATCCCTCAGCCGGACCTTGCCGACGCACTCGCCGCCCCAGCTTTCGGCGAGCGCGACAATTCCGTAGGACAGGCTGTCGGGGATCGAGCCGGGACGATCGCTTGCTTCGCCCGGCTCGACGAGTTCGTCGCCGGTGCTCAGCAGCGTGAACCGCGGTGAGCGCCACACGCCTACACTAAGCGAGTCGGACCCCGCCGCCGCGACGAGCGCCTTGGGGTCGAGCCTGTGGCCCGCCTCGAGCAGCACTTCGCCGGCCTCGAAATCGGATCCGCGCGCGCGGATGTGGCGACTTGGCGAGAGCGGTTGTTCGAACCAGGCGATGTCCCCGTCGCGCCGGACGACTTCCTGGACGACCACCCGGTCGGCGCCTCGAGGGACCGGCGCTCCGGTGAAGATCCGAACGCATTGGCCGGGCACCAGCGCCGGGGGCGGGACGTTGGAGGGAAAGGATTCGCCCGCGACGCGGAGCCGTGCGGGCAAGCTCGTCAGGTCGGATTCGCGAACCGCATAACCGTCCATCGCCGAGACGTTTTCGCGCGGCGAATCAATCCGTGCTTCGACGCGCCGGGCGAGAGTTCGCCCCGCTGCGCGGGCAAGCGAAACCTCCTCGCAGCCGAGAGGCTTAGCCAGCGCAAGCGTGATCGCCGCCGCCTCGTCGTAACCGATCAACCGCCGGAGTGTCCCGAGGACCAATCGCCCGAACGGCCGCCCGATTTCGAAACGACGCGGACATCGGCGATCGTCATTTCGCGGTCGATCGCTTTGAGCATATCGAACAGGGTCAGGCAGGCGACCGACACCGCAGTCCGCGCTTCCATCTCGACCCCGGTCGATCCTTGCGTGCGCGCTTCGGCCTCGATCGAGAAGCCGGGGAGATCGGGGTCGATCTCGATCGTCACCGATACATGCGCCAGCGGCAGCGGATGACACAGCGGGATCAGCTCCGAGGTGCGCTTGGCGGCCATCACTCCGGCAAGCTCGGCGGTCGCCACGACCGCGCCCTTCGGCGCTGTGCCCGCGCGGACCCGATCGAGCGTTTCGCGCGCGCACAGCAGTTTGCCGCTCGCGCGCGCGGTTCGGGCGGTGCTCGGCTTGTCCGAAATGTCGACCATCCGCGCGCGGCCAGTCTCGTCGAGGTGGGTCAGTCGGCTCATGCGCACACATCACGAAGCCGCGGGACCTGCCCGGCCAGCGAACAGGGGCGGTAGCGGCTGTCGAGCTCGAGCCCGAGCACCAGATCCCACGCGTCGCGGCACGCTCCGGTCGAGCCGGGAACGCAGAAGATGAAGGTGTCGCCGGCCTGCCCCGCAAGCGCGCGCGACTGGAGCGTCGACACCCCGACGGTGCCGAGGCTGGCCTGGTGGAACACGACCGAAAAGCCGTCCATTTCACGGCGGAACAAGGGCCTCATCGCTTCGGGGGTGACATCGCGCGGTGTAAATCCGGTTCCCCCGGTTGAAATGATCACGTCGACCCCGGGATCGGCGATCCACGGCTCGACCTGGGCGCGGATCGCGGCGACATCGTCGATGACGATTCCCTGCCCGGCAAGCTCGTGTCCCGCCGTGGTCAATCGCTCGACCAGCAACGCGCCCGACGAGTCGGTTTCGGCATCGCGTGTGTCGGAAACGGTCAGTACCGCGATCCTCAACGGATGGAACACAAGGCTTTTATCAATCCCGGCCATTCATTCTCTCCAGCGCGCGCGGTCGGCGCGATCGTCATCGGTCGGCTCGATCCAGCGCGAGCCGTCCGCTGTGTCCTCACGCTTCCAGAACGCGGCCTCGGTCTTGAGGCGGTCCATCAGATAATCGGCGGCGAGGAAAGCCGCACGCCGGTGAAGCGAGGCGGCGGCGACGAACACGATCGCCTCGCCCGGCTTGAGCAATCCGCAGCGATGGACGACGAGCACGTCGCTGACGTCGAATCGGCCAAGCGCATCGTTGGCGATCGCTTCAAGCGAAGCTTCGGTCATCCCTGGATAATGGTCGAGGAACAGCGCGTCGAGCGCGCTGCCGTCCTTGGCGAGCGGGCGCATCAGTCCGACGAAGCTCGCGACCGCTCCCGCGCCCGACTGGCGTTCGATGAACCCGGCGAGCTCGGCCTCGGGGGCAAGCCGGTCGCAAGCCACCCGGGCAAACGCAGCCATGTTCAGCCTCCCGAAACGAGCGGAAAGAAGGCGACTTCCTGACCGGGTCGCACCGGCGCGTCCACGGGCACCACGACATGATCGACGCTTGCCCGGACTCCCGGACGCGAAAGCGCGAGCGCGAAGCTCTGGTCGATCTGTCCAAGCCGGTCGCGCAGGCCTGCAACGGTAATGACCCCGGCGGGGAGCGCGACGATGCGTTCGCGCCCGATCAGCTCGGCGAGACTGCCAAAAAACAGGATCCGGGTGTTTGTCTCTGTCGCCGTCATTCGCCTTGCTCAATAGCCGATCGAACATCGCCGCGACAGCGTCTTGCGTGGCGGCTGCACGATCGGCTCACCTAATGGGTGTCCGCATGAGGCTGTTGTGAGTGGCTGTGCTCCGCCGCTTCCGGCGGCTTCGCCTGATGGTGTCCCATCGCCGCCATGCCTTCCATGATCGCGTCATGGCCTCCGGGCGCAGTGGCAAGCGCAGCCAGATATTGCTCGGGCGAGAGCTTCGGCAAGGTGCGGATGAACCCAACCATATCCCAGATGAGGTCATCGCTGTGGGTCTTGCCCCACGCCGGCATCGCGCTGAGCTTGACGCCATGCTTGATGATCCAGAACTGCTGGGCCGCTGACCGCGTCGATCCCCGCGCAAGTTCGGGAGCCGGTGGATAGAGTCCCTGGCTCAACTCGGATTTCTCGAGTCCCGGTCCCAAGTGGCAGCTGCTGCACATTTCGGTGTAGAGCCCCGCCCCGACAGCGAGGCGCTTCGGCGTGTTGAGATCGGCAGGCGGAACGATGTTGCGTGAATGATGGACAATGGCGCGTTCGCGCACCTGCTGCAGCGTCATGGTGACAAATTTGGAGTGTGGCGCATCGGCCCCGATATTATACACGCCGGCATAGACGATGACCGCTGCGATCGCGGTAACGACAACGAGCATGATCACCACGAATATCGTGCTCGGCAGGTGCCGGTGCAGATCGAGAAACTTCCCCTTGGCCATGACACTCTATCCCCTGTTTCTATGTTGTTTGCCGGTCGCTGATCAGAACCAG
>JANPMU010000053.1:0-1738 GCA_031427095.1 Sphingomonas sp. | reverse complement strand
TAGAGGTGCACAAGGCGACTGATTTTGAGTCTCATACCGGCAAGGGGGTCAGCGGAACCGTATCGGGTCGCGCGGTAGCGCTCGGCAACACGGCGATGTTGGCCGATCTGGGCGTGGACTCGAATATCCTCGACGCGCAGGCCGACAGCCTTCGGGCGGACGGCCAAGGCGTGATGTTCGTCGCAATCGATCACAAACTTGCCGGCCTGCTGGTTGTCGCGGATCCGATCAAGGAGAGCGCCGTCGATGCTGTCGCCGCGCTGCGCAAGAGCGGTGTCCGGGTGGTCATGATCACCGGGGATAATCGGCGAACCGCCGAGGCCGTGGCACGTCGTATCGGCGGAATTGACGAGGTGTTCGCTGACGTTCTGCCCGATCAGAAACAAGCGATGGTCGAGAAGCTGCGCGGCGAAGGACGACGTGTGGGAATGGCCGGTGACGGGATCAACGATGCCCCTGCCCTGGCGGCAGCGGACGTCGGGATCGCGATGGGAACCGGCACCGATGTTGCAATGGAGAGCGCCTCCGTCACGCTGGTCAAAGGCGATCTGGGTGGCATCGTCCGCGCGCGCCGGTTGAGCCGCGCAGTGATGCGCAACATCCGCCAGAATTTGTTCTTTTCGTTTATCTTCAATGCGGCCGGCGTACCGATCGCTGCCGGCATTCTCTATCCGACGTTCGGCTTGCTGCTCAGCCCGATCATCGCCGGTGCGGCCATGGCATTCAGCTCGGTCGCGGTGATCGGCAACTCGCTTCGTTTACGAGGCGTAACTCTATGAAGATCGGCAAAGTCTCGACCGCATCGGGGGTCAGTCCGCGGATGATCAGGCATTATGAGAAAATCGGCCTGGTTCCCCAGGCCGCCCGTCGCGACTCTGGTTACCGCGATTATGACGAACGCGATCTCCACACTCTGCGCTTCATCGGACGCGCCCGCGATCTCGGGTTTCCGATTGAGGACATCCGGATGCTCCTGGCGCTTTGGACCGACTGCAACCGATCAAGCGCCGACGTGAAAAAGCTTGCTTTGTCTCGAGTGAAGGAACTGCGCCAGCGAGTAACCGTTCTCGAAGGCATGTGTCGGACTCTCGAACATTTGGCTGACAGCTGCCACGGGGACGATCGCCCCGCCTGTCCGATCTTGAATGAATTGGGGGTTGGATGAGCATGGCATTGAAAAAGCTACAGATTACCGCCATGTCCCCACGAGTGACTTGTCGTTCGATCTTCGCGATCCTGATCGCCGCAGCGATGCTGTTCGCCCCCTTTGCCATGCGAAGCGGCGGCGCGATGGCGGCGATGCCGTCCAATCACCACAGCCAGGCGATGGACAAGGATCATTGTGGCGACCAGCCCGCCACCGGAAAAGATCACAAATCGACCGGCAAGTCGTGCTGTGCCGCCATGTGCACGGCCATCGCCGTCGTCCCGGGTTCGCCGGTCGAACCGCTCGGCTATGCGCGAAGCGTCGATCGGTCGGCCCTCGTTCAGTTTGGCCGGAGCTTCCTCGCCAAGCTCCCCACTCCCCCTCCGCGTCGTGCGTGAAATCGACCATATTTTTTTCGATTTCACGAAAGGTACGACATGAAAAATCTATTGACCGCGATCGCGCTGACGATCGCCCTTCCCGCCGTGGCGCACGCCCAGGCGGCTCCAGCTCCAGCGCCCAAGGCGTCCTGCTGCGAGAAGATGAAGGACATGAAGGACATGAAGGACTGCTGCTGCAAGGACATGGCCA
>JANPMU010000052.1:0-1857 GCA_031427095.1 Sphingomonas sp. | reverse complement strand
CGGACCATTTCGCCGCGATCAGCCTTTCGCAAGAAGGCGATCATCGCAACGACGATCAGGAGCGCCTCCAAACCTTCGCGTAACAGGATGGTGAACGCACCGATGAAGGTGGACGCGGTGCTGGCGGCATCGGGTGACAGCACCTCTTCGGCATCGCTGAACAGCGAATCGAGAACAGCGACCTGATCCTTGATGGCGGCAACAGGCTCGCCGCGACCGATGGCAGCCCGCAGATTGCCCATTTCCACTTCGATCCGCCCCATCAAGGTTGCATCGCGCGCCGCAAGTGCCGGTTCAACAGGCTCGAGCCCGTCGAGATAGGCGGAAAGGGCGAGCTTCTTGGCCGCGTCCCTATCTCCTGCCGCGTAAGCTGTGACGCTGGCCTGCAATTTCTCATGAGCGACCGTCAGCGATCCAGCCCTCATCTCCGTCACTGCCTCGGGATGCGCGCGCAAATAGGCCATTACCGCGTCAGCCTTTTCCTGCCCGATTTCCCGCCCAAGCGCCGCAGGGGTCAATCCTGCGAACGCGGCAAGGTTGGGGACGCGGCTGCGCAAGCCAGCATCGGTCTTCCAAATCTGCTCGCCCTTATCGCTGTTCGCGAACGCAAAACGGCTCGCATAAAAGGCCAGTGCCCAGCGATCTTGCGACGGCAGTTCGGAAAAGCTGCGCATCGCTGTTCCGTCCAGGCCCTGACCGATCACCTGATAGAAGGCGAATGGGCTGCGTTCGCGGGCGCGGACGGCGTCACGGAAGGCAACGGGTGCTGGTTTCAATGTCGCAGCATCAGGGCCATGGCCATCGCCGTTCAGGCCGTGACAGCCTGCGCAATTATCGGCGTAAAGCGCCGCTCCTCGTGCAAGGTCGGGAGTTTTGGTCGGTGCGAGTGGGACGGGATAAGCCGCCAGCAAATGCGTGCCAAGCGCCTGTGCGGCTTTCGCCACATCATCTGGGGCAGCTTTCCTGGCAACCATGCCCCGGAATGCCTTAGCCTCGGTGATCAGGCTGGCGCGCACTCCACTCGCGGGGAGGGCCGAAATCTTGGCTTCGACCGCGCCCGAGAACTCGGTCATCTCCGCATATTCCTGAGCGCTCTTAACCTGCCCATCGGCAACCGCACCTCGGTAATCGACCGCCACATAGTCAAGCAACCGCCACGCCGTTTGGACATCGTCGTCGCTTGCGCCGGCAAGAACGGGCGTGACCAGTCCAATCGCCAGCGCAATGGTAGCAAGAATGGTCCACAGCACGCTCCGCGCTGCAACAGAACGATTTTGCACGGGATTTCCTGATTCGGGATGGCTCATGGACCCCCGATACAACCTCCAGCCACAGTAAGAGCAAGCAGTTTTTTGCGAATGAGTCGCAACATGAGGATTGAAGATGGCCTCGGTACATTATTGGGACACGGATTCAAGGTAGCGGCGGGTCATCTGCGCAGGTTCTCGACGCCGAGCTTCTTCCACATCCAGGTGAAGTCGTAGGTCGCCATCGGATCGGCCGGGTCGAACTGACGGCCGCTGCTGTTTTCGAGATGCTTGATCCATGCGGCGAGCCTGTCGCGGCCTGCCTTCGTGCGTGCAGCTGCGCGAGGGGTGGCACCGTCGAGCATGGGCACGGGTTCATCGAGCACGGCGCGGTACTGGCGATCGAGCATGGCGTGGACGAGCGGGGTGGCGATCTCGGGGGCGATGGCCGATTGGGTCTCGCGCGGCTTCTCGCGGCGCGCCGCCATCGCCTGTTCGATCGTTTCGATCCCGGTCAGAGGCGTACCCACCAGGTCGCCGAGCAGATCGGTGAGTAGGCCGATCCCGCGCCCTGCGCGCTCGGCCGAGGTGACGGCGAGGATGTTCACCA
>JANPMU010000051.1:0-4846 GCA_031427095.1 Sphingomonas sp. | reverse complement strand
TCGAGTGGCTCCACTTCGCCGAAGGCTCGGCGATGTTTTGGATCATCGTCGTTTTTCTCGGCAAGATGACCGGGGATACAAGTGGAGCAGTGCAGGACTTCGTCAGGCCCGAACTTGAAAAAACGCTCGATTATCTCGCTTCGGCACTGGCTTCGAACGACTATCTGCTCGCCAGCGGCTTCTCCGCCGCCGACATCCAGATGTCCTACGTGATCGAAGCCGCGCGCATGGGCGGCATGCTTGACGGCCAACCCGCGCTCACCGCTTATCTGGAACGGCTCGAGCAACGCCCCGCATATCGGCGCGCGATCGAAAAAGGCGGACCGGTGGCGCTTCCGTTGGCCGGATAAGGGCATCGACCGGTCGACAGGCGCGAAATGGCTCCCCGGGCCTGATTCGAACAGGCGACCATTCGATTAACAGTCGAACGCTCTACCGCTGAGCTACCGGGGAACAGCCTCGCAAGGAAGCGAGGGCCTAATAGCGCAGCCAAGCCCAAAGGCAAGGCCCTCACCCTCCTGCCGCTTTGCAGCGTTGCTCCCTCTCCCGCTTGCGGGAGAGGGTTGGGGCGAGGGATCAGGTCGCGAATTGCTCCATCGCGATGCGTTCGTCCAACGCATGCTCGGGATCGAACAGCAAGGTCAGCGACCGTTCCCGATCGAGCGTCACATCCACGGTCACCACGTCACGCACTTCAAACTGGTCGGCCACTGCCGAAACCGGGCGAATCTCGGGATCAAGCACGCGAAAGCCGATCCGCGTATCGTCAGCGACGATCGCGCCCGACCAGCGCCGCGGGCGGAACGGGCTGATCGGGGTCAGCGCGAGCATTTTCGCGGCCAGCGGCAGGATCGGACCCCTCGCGGAAAGATTATACGCCGTCGATCCGGCCGGCGTCGCGACCAGGACACCGTCACACACCAGCTCGGGCATCGCCACGCGCGCATTGACCGAAACCTCGATCTTGGCCGTCTGGCGCGTCTCGCGCAGCAAGGAAACCTCGTTGATCGCGGCGCGGGTCAGTGTCTCGCCAGCGATCGTCGTCGCGGTCATGCACAACGGCGCGACCCGGATCGCCTTGGCGTTCCTGATCCGCTCGGCCAGTTGATCGAGCCGCCAGTCGTTCATCAGGAAACCGACCGTCCCGCGGTTCATCCCGAACACCGGGCGCGGCACCCCGCCGTCGAGCATTTCGTGCAGCGTCTGCAACATGAACCCGTCGCCGCCCAACGCGACCAGCATCTCGGCATCGTCCACCGCCGCCCATGTGTAGCGCCGCCGCAGCATGTCCTCGGCCGCGCGCGCCACTTCGGTGGTCGATGCGAGCAGCCCGATCCCCGCCGCGGCAAGGTCACGATCGGGGCCGGGAATGGACTTGGCGTGTGCAGTCACTGCCGTTCCTTATGACTGGTCTGCGGACGGTAAACATAAGGCTTTTGCCCGGCGGCGCCACTGTCCCGTTGTGGGGCGCACAGCTTCCGCGCACTTTCGTCGGTCGTTGCAGAGGCGTAAGGCTCGCCATGATGTTTGCGTGGTTCAAGTCTTCCGGTGGGGGAAAGCGGGCGTCGGATCGTCTCGGTCCGGCGCCTGTACCCCCGCGCCGCGACCGTGCGCTTGAAGCGGCCATCGCGCGCGATCAGGTCGCGATCCATTTCCAGCCGCAGATCGAGCCCGCCACCGGCCGCATTACCGGAGTTGAAGCGCTCGCCCGTTGGGACGGCGCCGCCTCGCCCGAGGAATTGTTCGCCCGCGCCGCCGCGACCGGTCAGTCCGAACGCCTCTCGCGACTGGTCCAGCGCAAGGCCTTGCGCACCGTCGGCGCCTGGACCGGCCCGCTCGCCGCCTTGCGCGTGTCGATCAACCTTCTGGCCGAAGACCTCACCCGGCCAGGCTATGAACGCTGGCTGCTGGACGAGATCGCCGCCGCCGGCCTCACGCCCGAGCGGGTCACCGCCGAGATTACCGAAAATGGCCTGCTTGCCGACCAGCCTGCCGCAGCCGCGCGCCTCGCCATGTTGCGGGCCGCAGGCGTGCGCATTGCGGTCGACGATTTCGGCACCGGCTATTGCAGCCTCGCTTATCTGATCAGCCTGCCGCTCGACACGCTCAAGATCGACCGCGGCCTCATCGCCGACATCGTCGGCGGCACGCGCGATCGCATTGTCGTCAAGGCCATGATCCGCCTCGCCCGAGGAATTGTTCGCCCGCGCCGCCGCCGCGACCGGTCAGTCCGAACGCCTCTCGCGACTGGTCCAGCGCAAGGCCTTGCGCACCGTCGGCGCCTGGACCGGCCCGCTCGCCGCCTTGCGCGTGTCGATCAACCTTTTGGCCGAAGACCTCACCCGGCCAGGCTATGAACGCTGGCTGCTCGACGAGATCGCCGCCGCCGGCCTCACGCCCGAGCGGGTCACCGCCGAGATTACCGAAAATGGCCTGCTCGCCGACCAGCCTGCCGCAGCCGCACGCCTCGCGATGTTGCGGGCCGCAGGCGTACGCATTGCTGTCGACGATTTCGGTACCGGCTATTGCAGCCTCGCTTATCTGACCAGCCTGCCGCTCGACACGCTCAAGATCGACCGCGGCCTCATCGCCGACATCGTCGGCGGAACGCGCGATCGGATTGTCGTCAAGGCCATGATCCGCCTCGCCCGCGAACTTGGCCTGTCGGTCGTGGTCGAAGGAGTCGAAAGCACCGCTCAGCTTGCCTTGCTCGTCGAATGGGGCTGCGACCTCTACCAGGGCTTCCTTGGCGCCGCCGCGCTCGACGAGGTCGCTTTGGCGCGCTTCATCGCCAGCAGCGAGGCCGAAGCCGCTTAGGGGTGGGGGCGCGGGCCGGTGCCGGCTCACTGAAACAGATTCTAGGCCGCCGCCGCGACCTCGCCCGCCGCGACCACCCGTGCCAGCCCGCGCGACAATTGCACCGCGCC
The DNA here is from genome assembly GCA_031427095.1 of Sphingomonas sp. GTDB lineage: Bacteria > Pseudomonadota > Alphaproteobacteria > Sphingomonadales > Sphingomonadaceae > Sphingomicrobium. The sequence goes on along the minus strand of JANPMU010000051.1, from coordinate 1,919 downwards.
GTTCAAGCGCGCATCCGCCGTCGGCCAGCTGCGCGAAATCACCATCTTGCTGTCAGGCCGCAGTTTCGCTGCGCCCTTCAGCCGCTCGACATAGGCCAGCAAGCCGCCAAGGTCGGGGAAGCCGCCTTCGACAAAGGTCACCAGCGCGCCCTTGGCGCCGACATCCAGTTTGGCGATGCACGCGGCGCGGCAATTGATCTTGGTCTCGACGATCTGCAACAAATTGGCGGTCTCGGGCGGAATCGCGCCGAACCGGTCGATCATCTCGGCGGCGAAGCTGTCGATCGCCGCACGGTCGTCGAGCTCGCCGAGCCGGCGGTACAATCCCATCCGCAAATCCAGATCCGGAACATAAGCTTCGGGAATGAGGATCGGCGCCTCGACGCTGATCTGCGGCGCATATTCCTCGCGGCGGACATGCCCGCCCGCTTTCTGCTCGAGGATCGCTTCCTCGAGCATCGCCTGGTACAGTTCGAACCCGACCTCCTTGATATGCCCCGATTGCTCGTCGCCGAGCAGGTTGCCCGCTCCGCGAAGGTCGAGATCGTGGCTCGCCAGCTGAAATCCGGCGCCAAGGCTGTCGAGATTGGCCAGCACGTGCAGCCGCTTGGTCGCGGTCTCGGTCAGAATCCGGTCGGGGGTGGTCAGATAGGCATAGGCCCGTGTCTTCGACCGCCCGACCCGCCCGCGCAGCTGGTATAATTGCGCCAGCCCGAAGCGGTCGGCACGGTGGACGATCAGCGTGTTCGCGCTGGGAATGTCGAGTCCGCTCTCGACGATCGAGGTCGACAGCAGCACGTCATATTTGCGGTCGTAGAACGCGCTCATCCGTTCCTCGACCTGGGTCGGGCTCATCTGGCCGTGGGCCACGACCATTTTCACTTCGGGCACTTCGTCGCGCAGATAATCCTCTATTCCCGCAATGTCGGCGATCCGCGGGACAACGAAGAAGCTCTGCCCGCCGCGATAATGCTCGCGCAGCAAGGCCTCGCGGACGACCACCGGGTCCCACGGCGTGACATAGGTCCGCACCGCCAGCCGATCGACCGGCGGGGTCTGGATCACCGACAGTTCACGCAGGCCCGACATCGCCATTTGCAGCGTCCGCGGGATCGGAGTTGCAGTCAGCGTCAGCACATGCACATCGCTTTTCAGAGCTTTGAGCCGCTCCTTGTGGGTCACCCCGAAATGCTGCTCCTCGTCGACAATGACCAGGCCGAGCCTCTTGAATTTAATCGATTTCCCGAGGATCGCGTGCGTCCCGATAACGATATCGATCTGGCCCTTTTCGATCCCTTCGCGGGTCGCCTTGGCCTCCGCCGCCGGGACCAGCCGCGACAAGCGCCCGACTTCGATCGGAAAGCCCTGAAACCGCTCGATGAAATTGCTGTAATGCTGGCGCGCCAACAAGGTCGTCGGACCGACCAGCGCGACCTGCATCCCGGCCATCGCGGTGACGAACGCCGCGCGCATCGCCACTTCGGTCTTGCCGAAGCCGACGTCGCCGCACACCAGCCGGTCCATCGGTCGCCCGGCGCTCAGATCGCCAAGCACATCCTCGATCGCGCGCTCCTGGTCTTCGGTCTCGTCATAAGGGAAGCGGTCGACGAACGCCGGGTAACTGGTGTCGGCCTCGGCCAGCGTTCCCGCCCGTGTGGCGCGGATTGCCGCAGTCCTGATCAGCTCGCCCGCGATCGCGCGGATGCGTTCCTTCATCCGCGACTTGCGCCGCTGCCAGCCATCGCCGCCCACATTGTCGAGCGTCGCCCCGTCGCTGGCGCTGCCATAGCGAGTCAGCACGTCGATATTCTCGACCGGAACATAGAGCTTGCTGCCCCCGGCATAGTGCAGCGCGACGCAATCATGCGGTGCCTTGCCGACCAGGATCGAACTCAGCCCGTCATACCGGCCGATGCCAT
>JANPMU010000050.1:0-14009 GCA_031427095.1 Sphingomonas sp. | reverse complement strand
GACCGCTTTTGGCGAAGGCGCCTTGCCGGTCTTGTAATCGACAATCGCCAGCGAGCCCTCGGCAAGGCGGTCGATACGGTCGACTTTGCCCTTGAGAATTACTCCGGCGATTTTGGTCTCGCCCTCGATTTCGGCGGCGAGCGGGACGCGCCCGATGGCCTGGTTGGTGCGCTCAAGGCCGGCGATCCAGTCGATCGCTTCGAGCAGACGCGGCTGCCACAAGGCGCGAAGCATCGGGTGAATCGCCTCGCCGGCGAGCAGGGCACGAGCGCGCGGCAGCAATCGGTCGGGCTCGCAGCGGTCCTCGGCGAGCCATTGTTCGAGAACGGCATGGACCGCGCTGCCTTTCCACAGCGCGGTATGGTCGGCATCGACCGGTTCAAGCACGTAAAGCCTGAGCATCGCGCGGGCATAGAAAGCGAACGGATCGGCCTTGAGCCGGTCGAGCGCGGTGACGTAGATCACACGCGGGCGGTCGGCGAGCGGCGGGCGTGGTGCGGGGCGCCCGACAGGCACATGCTCGCGCGGCTCGTCAATCGCTGCGGCGAGCCGCTCAAGCCGGTGGTCGCGGGCAAGACCGCCGGTCATCGCCATCAGCCTGAGCCAGAAGCGCGAGGCGACGGTCGGCGATTTATTGTCGCGCCGCGCACGGGTCACGAGGACCTGCGGCGCGCCCAGCGCGCTTGCAAAATCATGCGCCGCAAGCCCGGTGCGAAAGTCGAGCCCGGGAAGCCCCAGATTGGCGCGAATCCTGGGTGCAAGCCACGGATCGGGCGCCGGGAGCGATGGCCACACGCCTTCGTTCATCCCACCCAAGATCATCACATCGGCCTGTTGCAGGCGCGCTTCGAGCAGACCCCAGATGAAGATCCGCGGATGACCGCCGTAGGGCGGGCGCACCGGGCGCTCGTCGAGCAATTGGCGAAGCATCGGTCCGGCGTCGTCGGGCTCGAGCAGCAGCGCCGGGGCATCGGTCGATCGTTCGAGCTCGGCGAGCAGTTCGGCGGCCAGACGACCATCGGCGCCGCGCCAGGCGGCATCGCCGGCGAGCAGGGTCGCGGCCTCGCGCAGGGCCGCGGCAAGGCGATCGAGCGAAGTCGGAGCGTCGAGCATGCGGTCCACCGGCGCGATCCTCGAACGAACATGTGCCCAAGCGGCGCGGGTCTCCTCCTTGGCGGCGAACAGGGCATCGAGCGAGGCCAGACCGGAGGCCTGGCGCGGACCGCGCATCGCAAGGTCGAGGGTCCGCACCGCGTCGAGCCAGGCGAGGCGATCATCGCCGGCGGCAACCAGCGGGTGTTTGAGCAGAGCCAGCAGCGCGACCGGCGCAAGCGCTTCGGCGGCCGTGGCGGCGATACCCAGCAGCAGGGTCCCGGCCGCGCTTTGCGACAACGGCGTGCCCGCACTGTCGTCGGCGCCGATCCCCCATCGCGCGAGCAAGGCGGACACGCGTGATGCAAGTGCCCGATCGGGCGTAACCAAAGCTGCGGTTCGGCCCGGGGTTTCGAGCGCTTCGCGCAGCGCTACGGATATCGTCTGGGCCTCGGCGGCGGGATCGGCGAGTTCGGCCGCGCGGACTCCGCTCAGGCGGCGCTCGCGCGGCGGCAGCGCATTCCATTTGTCGCTGAAATCGGCGGCGGTCATGGCGTGGGCAATGGCGCGGCCACGCACCGCCGGCGAGGCGGCGCGGCCGCTCGATGGCCACGGCAGAACCTCGCCTCGGGCGATGTCCATCCGGTCGAGCAGCAGCTTCAGATGATATTGCGGGTGGGTTTCCTCGGCGCGGCCCGACTCATCCGGGCCAAGCGCGTCCCATTCCTCGTCGGGCATGGTGCGGACCAGGCTCAGCGCCGGAAGCACCACCACTCCGCCGGGCATCCGCGCGACCCGGGCGAGCAATGCGGCGACGGCGGGGGCGGACGTGGTGATCCCTGCGGCGATCGTGAAACCCGGTGGCGACCTGGTCTTCCAGCGCTCGGCGGTGGCATGGAGCAAGCGGTTGCGGCGCTCGGCAAGGTCGATGCGTCCGATGTCGGCGAGCGCGACCGGCCATTGATCGATGATCGCGCTCAGCCGATCGAGCGAGATCTGCCAATGGGCGGCCAGTTCAGGCGCATCGACGACCGCGTCGGCGAGCCGCGCCGGATCAATCTCCTCGATCACCAAAGCATCGAGCGTTCGGCCGAGATCGGCGGCAAGCCGCATCGCTTCGGCAGCCCCTATTCCGCTGGCGCCGCGGACCAGAGTGGCGAGGCTGAGCAGGCGCGACAACGGGTCGACTGCGGGCGGGATCGGCACTCTCGCATCGGCCGGGTCGAGCGCACCGCCAATGCGATCATCGAGATCGGGATCGCCGATCGGGATCAGTCGCGGCAGGAGCAAACCCGCTCCGCTGGCGCGGACAAACGCCTCGGTCACGGTCCGAACCGCGCGATTATTGGGCAGCAGCACGCGCCCGCGAGCCAGCGCCAATGGGTCGCGGCCGTGCCGGGCGATTACCCCGGCGACAAGCGCGTCGGCGAACGAGCGGTGCGCGGGAATAGTGTAGACAAAGGGCGCGGCAATGCGCTGCGTCGCCGTCTCAGGCACGGGCCAATTGCTTCTCGGTCGCGCGGATCGCGCCCGGAGTTCCGACGTCGAACCACAGGCCCTGATGCACCGCGCCGAAGCAGCGTCCTGCGGCGATCGCCCGATCCCAGAATAAATTGGTCGAGAATGGACCCTCGGGCGCGTCGGCGATGAGCCGCTTGGCGATAATCTGAATACCGGTGAAGACGAACGGCGCGACCCGCGCCTGCCCGCGGCGGCGAAGCCGACCGGTCGCGGTCATGTGGAAGTCGCCCTGCCCGCCGTGATTGCAGGCGCGGGCCTGGGGAACGAGCAACAGCAGCGCGTCCATCGTCGAATCGACCCATTGTGATGCCAGCAATTTCAACGTGTCGGCGGGTCCGTCGATCCAGAAATTGTCGCTGTTGACGGCGAGGAACGGATCGCAGTCGATCAGCGGCAAAGCGCGAACCAGCCCGCCGCCGGTTTCAAGCAATTGCGCGCGCTCGTCGGAGATGACAACATCGAGCCTGTCGGTCGATTTGAGATGCGCCTCAAGCGCGTCGGCGAGATAATGGACATTGACCACGACCCGCTCGACCCCGGCGGCACGAAGCCGATCGAGGACATGGTCGATCAGTGGCTGGCCGGCAACTTCGACCAGCGGCTTGGGGCGCGTGGCGGTGAGCGGGCGCATCCTTTTGCCCAGCCCGGCGGCCATGACCATCGCGGTGCGCGGAACGTCCGCGATGATGTCCGGGCGAAGCCGGAGCGAGCGTTTGGCCGTAATCACGCCGAATGTTCGGCCCACGCGGAGGCCCGGGTTGCGGCCGGGAAATTGGCATCAAACCACCCCCTGAGCTGTGCAAGATCCGGATGGTCGAGGTTGCGTTCCAGATGGCCCCAGACGCGCGGCTGAAGCGCCAGATATTGCGACTTGCCATCGCGTTTCCACAGCCGGGTGAAAATGCCGAGGATTTTCGAATTGCGCTGGGCGCCGAGCAGTTGATAATCGGCGATGAACGTGTCGCGGTCGGTGATTTGCGCGGCGTCGCAATAACGCTCGAGCATCACCGCTTCCAACCGTGGCGAGACATCGCGGCGGGCGTCCTGGAGCAGCGACACGAGGTCGTAGGCCCGATGGCCCGCCAGCGCGTCCTGGAAATCGAGCAGGCCAAGCCCGCCATCATCGAGCAGCATGAGATTATCGGCGTGATAGTCGCGCAGCACCAGCACCGGATCGTGCGAACTGCGGTCGATCAACCCGCCCCATGCCGACGCCCAGGCGTGGTCGAACCCGGGCCGGTCGACCGCGACGTCGAGCGCGGGCGCGTACCATTCCGGCAAAAGGTCGACCTCGCGCTTGAGCGCTGCGTGATCGTAGGGCGCGACGTCGGGCAGCGGCAAGCGGCCCAGCGCGACCAGCGTGTCGATCGCGGCGGCGTAAATCTCGGTCTCGCGGCTGGCGTCGGCGGCAAGCAGCGGCCCGACCCGTCGATCACCGAAATCCTCCAGCAACAGCAGTCCGCGATCGACATCGCGCGCGAGCGTGCGAGGCGCGCGCAAGCCATGGTCGGACAGATGATCCGAAATCTTGAGGAATGGCCGCACATCCTCATGTTCGGGCGGGGCGTCCATCAGCACCGCCTGGCGACCTTCGCCGACGACCCGAAAATAGCGGCGAAACGAGGCGTCGCCGGCCAGCGGGTCGATGCGTGCGCCGCCCCACCCGTTGGCGGCGAGGAAATCAGGCGCCGCAGCAGGCGGAATCATCGGAGAGGCCATCGGCTTTCCCATGGCGCGGGGACCAACGCTGTCAAGCGCCGCGCGCCGTCCGCAGCAAAGTCGAGCGACAAATGGAGGGCATCCGGCCAGGCGCCGGGGCCGGCCCGCTCGGGCCATTCGACCAGCAGCACGGCGTCCGCCACGGCATCGTCGAGCCCGAGTTCGGCGATCTCCGCCGGATCCTCGATCCGGTAAAGGTCGACATGCCACACCGGCGGATCGGTCGCGTCATAGGGCTGGACGATGGCAAAACTCGGGCTCGGCACCTCGCCATCGTGGCCGAGCGCGCGGAGCAACGCACGGGCGAGGGCGGTCTTGCCGACACCCAACGGCCCCGACAAAGTAATCACATCGCCGCTGCGCACCCGACTGGCCAGCGACTCGCCGAGGGCGCGGGTGTCGGCCTCGCTCGCGAGAATCATTGCGGCGAGCGCGGGATGATCAGGGTTACCGCCGTGCCCTCGCCCGGTGTCGAAACCAATTCGACCGTTCCGCCATGCGCTTCAATGAACTGGCGGGTCAGTGGCAGGCCCAGACCAAGCGCCGCTTCCCCGCGACCGTCGCCCGGACCGATGCGGTGGAAGCGCTTGAACACCTTGGCCTGATTATCGGGTTCAATCCCCGGCCCGTCGTCGCGGATGGTGATGATCGCTTGCTGTTCGTTGCCGCTTGCGCTGAGGCCGATCCGGCCCTCCTTGCCGGTATAGCCAACGGCATTGCCCAGGACATGTTCGATCGCCTCGCGCAGGCGCCGCGCATCGCCAATGACGATACCGGTCGATGGCTCGATCGCCACATCGATATGCTGGTGCTTGTCGGCGATGCGTCCGTGGAGCGTTTCGACCGCTGCGCGGCACAGCCCGGCCAGATCGATCCGTTCGCGTTCGATGATCAGTCCCTTGGTGTCACCCTGGGTGAGATCGAGCACGTCGTCGATCAGTTTCGACAGGCGGGCGACAGATTCGAGAATCGCGGAGACATAATCGGCTGCGGCGGGCGCAAGCTTGCCCGCATAACCTGCGGCGAGCATCTCGGCGAACCCGCCGATCGAGGTCAGCGGGGTGCGCAATTCATAACTCATGTTGGCGACGAAATCGGTCTTGACCTGGTCGGCCTCCTCAAGCGCGGCGGCGCGCTCACGCAAGGCCGCCTCGATCCGGGTGGAATCGGTCACATCGGTCATCGTGAAAAGGGCGTTGCCATCGGGCAGCGGCACTGCGGCAAATTCAAAGTGCCGGCCGTCGGCCATGGATAACCGGCCACTTCCCTGCTGGCGCCCGTTGGTCGCGCTGCGGACCAGTTCGCGAACCTGTGCCGCAGCGGTCGGGTTGACGAGCCGCTTGGCCATGGCCGGGACCAGTTCGTCGACCCGGGGGTGCTCGGCGAGCCAGCTTTCGTCGAGATCCCACACGCTGCAGAAGCGACGGTTCCACAAATATAGCCGGCCATCGCTGGCGAATACGCTGATCGCTTCGAACAGATTGTCGAATGTCGCCGAGCGGACCCGCAGCAATGTGTCGCGGGCCGACGACAGGCGAACCTGTTCGGTGCGGTCCTCGACAATCAGCCGCAGACCGCTGTCGGGCAAGGGCTGGCCAACCACCCGCAAATGGTCGCCGTTGGCGAGAATCCAATCCTCCTCGATCAATTCCTCGGGCGAGGTAAACCAGCTTCGCCGTTCGGCCGTCCACGCCGGAAAATCGCGCGTCTCGGGAAGGCGGTTCTGTTCACGCATGCGATCGAGGACGCGGTCGAACTCGGGCTGTTCGGCCAGCCACTCGGGTTCGAGCCGGGCCATGGTCGCAAACGGCTGATTGAAGAACACCAGATTCTTGTCGACATCGAACTGCGCCGCGCCCGCAGTCATCCGATCCGCCAGATCGCGCTGCGACTGGACGTTGCGGGCAAGCTCGAAGCGAATATCTTCGAGATCCTGGATATCGATCGCAAAGCCGGCCACCGCGCCGGTCGCCAACGGAACATCGACCAGGCGCAGCATCCGCCGTTCGCCGCCGATGGTCGCCGGCTGGGTCCGCGAATATGGCCTGGCGGTGTCGAGCGCGATGATCGCACCGGCGCGCGCATCATCCTTGTCCCCGCCCTCGATCAGCTCGCTGCCACGGGCGATGACGTCCGCCGCATTGCCGCCCTCGACCGCCGCCACGAAGGCACTGTTGACCAGCCCAAGGCTCAGGTCCGGGCCGCGATACCACATCGGGAAAGGTGCGGATTCGATCAATTGGGTCAGCGCATCGAGCGCGCTTTCGGTCTGATGCAGGCGCTGCTCGAGATCGGCGCGCTCGGCCTCGGCCGAACTCGTGTCGAACAGCCATAACAACACCGTGCCGGCGATGGCGGGCTGCGGCGCGGGCGCACCGCGCACGTCGAGTACCCGGCCCGATCCGGCAATCCGCACGTGACGTTCGACCACCCCCCCGCCAAGCGCAACCGCGGCGACATCGGTGGCAAGCGCCTCGACATCACCGGGGTCGAGGCCGCGGTCCGGTTCGGCGAGGCCGGCCAGCGTGACCGGCGCGCCGCTGATGCCGATTTCGCGCAGCAGGATCGGATCGGGCTCGATCATCCCGTCGGGATGGACCAGCAAGGGCCGCGCCGGCGCTGCAGCCAGCAGAGCCGCGATCGAGCGGGCGGCGGCGACCATGCCGTCGGCGCGGCGCACGCGCCGCGCCGCGACGATCGCCAGCGCTGCGGCAACGGCGGCCCAAAAGCCAATCACGGCGATGACCACAAATGTGGCCCCCGTCCCGATCAGCATGGCGCTGGCTTATTCCCCGTCATCGCGCGGTCATAGAGCGCGGGCTGCGCTGCGCAAAGGGCCGCGCGGGCAAGAAAAAGGGCGGAACGCCGAAGCTGCCCGCCCAAATTTCTTCGACCCACAAGCGCGTCTAGAAGTGGACCGATGCGCCGGCGCGGAAGTAACGACCGAGAATGCCCGGGAAGTAAGACACCGCACCGCCATTGGCCGGTGACGGGTACGGAGGCTTGGTATCGAACACATTGTCGACGACCAGACGGAAAGTCATCCGCTTGGCAATGTCGAAGCTGATCCCGCTATTGACGAAGGCAACCGATTTGCGGTTCGGAAAATCATAAAAATTGTCCGCCGCCTGCGGATCGACCTTAGTCTTGCCGGTGTAATTGACTGAGGTGAACCAGCCAAACACGCCATTTTGATAGTTGAGGTTAAACACCGCCGAGTGCTCGGGATAGCCGATGCTGCTGTTGGTTTGGGTCGGCGCGCTATTGGCATCGGCGCGGGTCGTGAGGGTCCGCAAATACTGATAGGAGATATTGACGCCGACCTGGCTTTCCGCACCGAGGAACGGCGTCCGCTTGCGATAGTCGAGCGAGGCAAGGACCCCCCGATATCGCAATTCGGACGCATTGAAGTAACGTGTCTCGACGAAGCTCAGCTGATCCGAAGTTGGGTCACGCTGAACGAGCGGGCAGAACTGGTTGTTCGGATAATCGGCCGAATCGTAACAGGCGTTGGCAACCTGAGTGGCCGAGAACGAGCTGATTGCATTGGCCAGTCGGATGTCGAGATAGTCGGCTGAAATCGTCAGGCCCGGAATGAATTGCGGGTTGAGTACCGTACCGACCGACCAGGCTTTTGACTTTTCGTTCCTCAGATCGACGTTCCCGGCGATTGCCTGACTGAATGACCGCTGATTGGACAAGGAATTGAAGTTGGCTGGAACCCCCGCAGCAAGGCAATTTGCCTGGCGAGTCGTCGGATCAGGGCCGGAGCCGGTATTGCGCCGATCACATGGATCACTCGCAAAGCCGAAGAACTGGCTCGAAGGATTGAAGATTTCGGTGATCGCCGGAGCGCGGATCGCCCGGGTGTAATTGCCGCGGATGGCAATGTCCTTGATGATCCCCCATCGGCCTTCAGCCGTGTAGGTCCAGTCCGAGCCGGCGGTGTTGTGATCGACATAACGTGCGGCACCATGCAGCTCGAGGCTGCGGATGCCCGGAATATTATTGCTCGGGTTGATGATCGCGGCGCGCAATTCGCCGAAAACTTCATCCGTGTTGTACGATCCCTTGACCGGGAAAATCGGGATCGAGCGGCCGTATTGAATGCGGTCATTATCGACAATGCCGTCGCCGTTGCTGTCGACCAGCGGGTTGGGATCGTCGGCACCGTAGAAAAAGTCTCCCGGCTTGAACGAAGTCGATTCCTTGCGATGTTCATAGCCGAGCGCGAAGCTGAGGTCTCCGCCGGGCAAGGCGACGAGGGGACCGGCGACCGAGGCGGTCAGGACATATTGTTTGTTGAGGCCTTCAGGATCGGCGATCGCGGTAATGTAATCAAGCGATGCCTGCGACATCTGCCCGGTGCCGAACAGGTTGAGCGGCGCACAGGTCGGACTTAGTGTCGCGATCGCGGCATTGGTGGATCCTGGCGCGCAGACGATATTACCGCTACCATCGAGTACGGCATTCACTGCATTCGCGAAGTTTTGCTGGACCAGCACCGGTTCGCGGCCCTTGGTCTTTGCTTGGCCATAATTGCCGACCACTTCCCAGTTGAACTCACGCTCGCCGACATTGAACTTGCCATCGAGGCCGGCAACCACGCGGTAAATCGTCGTCGCAGTGCTGGCGCGACCCGAGACGATGTCGGTGTTGGCGCGCGTCAGGTAGAAATAGTCCTGCGTTGGAAGAGACTCGCACTCGTCAAAAAAAGTGCAAAAAACATTGCGATCGCTTAATGGGTTGTTGTTAATCGAATTCTGAATTGCCGCGCGCTGCTCGGCACCGAGAAACGGATTATTGATATCAATGATAATCGGACCGTCGGGGGTTCCGGCGGAATCGAACAGCCCCGAATTATAGACCGGCTGGTTACGAAGGTTCGTACCTTTCGAATAAGAGTACCAGCCTTCGGCGAAGAAACGTATATTTTCAGTCAGTTCATACTGAGCAAGCAAGTTGGCGTTGTAGCGTTTGGTGTCCGTCAGCAGTTGCAACACATTGAACAGATTAAACCCGTTGCCGCCCGAGAAATTGATGTCGAAGTCGGACATGGGATCGCCGACCGGACTCCCGAAATCGATCGGTATCAGAGTCCCGTTGGGATTGAATTGAAGTTGGTTCCCAAAACTGTCGCCGACACCGAAATTGAGTGTTGGATCCCCGAATACCAAGAATTCGGATTGCGCTGGGCTAAGTGGAAAGTTGAGGCCAAATAGGTCGCCACCAACTGTCGGAATGCCACTTTCGCTGATCGCCGGGATACGGCGGTTGCCATAAAGGCATTGTGAAAAAGGCGATCCTGGCGGACAGTTTCCGTAAAAATCGCCGCGCCGGGTGATCTCCCGGTCGTTATAAACCAGGCCTTTGCCTTTATTATATTCGGCACTGACCGTAACATTTCCACGGTCGCCGGCAAAGTTCGTTCCCCACAGCCCGCGGATCCGGTAATTGGCCGCATCGCCGCGCTCGGAAATCCCATATTGGGCATCGAGATCGAAGCCTTTGTAATTGCGCTTGAGGATGACGTTGACGGTGCCGGCGATGGCGTCCGACCCGTAAATCGGCGCGCCGCCGATCGCGATCGTTTCGACGCGGTCAACCAGCTTGGTGTTGATCGTGTTCAAATCGACCTGGGTACCGGCGTTGGTTGGGCCGAAGATGCTCGCGGTATTCGAACCGACGAAGCGGCGACCGTTGACCAGCGTCAGCGTTCGCTGATCGCCGAGACCGAGAAAGTTGACGAACGACTGGCCCGACCCGAACGACCCGCCCTGGTTGGCACCGACCGGCGATGACCCCGGGACGCCGAACGACGGCTGTTCGTTGATCGCCTGACCGAGGGTTTCGAAGCCACGCGATTCGATCTGCGCGCTGTCGATGACAATAGACGGCTGGAGCGTTTCAAAGTTGGGGCGCTTGATGCGCGAGCCCGTGACAATGATTTCGCTAACCGACGGGGCACCCGATTCGGGCAGCGCGTTCGTGCCCTGAGTATCGACGCAAGCGGCGCGCGCGGTCGGATCGGCAATGGCCGAGCATTCGACCGCGTCATTGGTCGCCTGCGCTTCGACCTGCACGGTTTCGCTCTGCGCCCAGGCAGGCGAAGCGGAAACGATCATCCCTAATGATAAAGCCAAGGTGGAGACGGACGAAAAATTCGGACCTAAAGCGTGCATGTGAAACCCCTTCATGCTTGATACGCCGATGGTTGTTTCACGAGTGCACTGTGTTGGAAACCGCACGGTTGCCGAATATCCCCGTTTTCGTCAACTTGTGCTGTTTAAGTCACATGCCAATGGGGTGACTCCACCCACCGGCGTGATCCGCCTCAATAACGGTAATGATCGGGCTTGAACGGGCCGGCTTGGGCAACGCCGATGTAGGCCGCCTGCTTGTCGGTCAATATGGTCAGCCTGACGCCCAATTTGTCGAGGTGGAGCGCGGCGACCTTTTCGTCGAGATGCTTGGGCAGGACATAGACGTCCTTGCCATATTTGTCCCCGCCGGTCCAAAGCTCGATCTGGGCGAGCACCTGATTGGTGAAGCTTGATGACATGACGAAGCTCGGGTGGCCGGTGCCGCAGCCCAGATTGACCAGCCGGCCCTTGGCCAGCACGATGATCTTCTTGCCATCGGCGAATTCGACCAGGTCGACCTGCGGCTTGATCTCGGTCCACTTCATGTTGGCGAGTGCGCCGATCTGGATCTCGCTGTCGAAGTGACCGATGTTGCAGACGATCGCCATATTCTTCATCGCGCGCATATGGTCGAGCGTGATGACATCCATGTTGCCGGTCGCGGTGACGAAGATGTCGGCGCGGGTCACCGCTTCCTCCATCGTGACGACCTCAAAACCTTCCATCGCCGCCTGCAACGCGCAGATCGGGTCGACTTCGGTGACGAGGACGCGCGCGCCACCGTTGCGCAGGCTGGCGGCCGAGCCCTTGCCGACATCGCCGAAACCGGCGACGCAGGCGACTTTCCCGGCGAGCATGACGTCGGTCGCGCGGCGGATCGCCTCGACCAAAGATTCCTTGCAGCCATAGAGATTGTCGAACTTCGACTTGGTCACGCTGTCGTTGACGTTGATCGCCGGGAACGGCAGCTTGCCCTGTTTGCTGAGCCCGTAAAGGCGATGCACGCCGGTGGTGGTCTCTTCCGAAACGCCCTTGATGTTGGCGACGGTCCTGGTCAGATAACCCGGACGATCCTTGAGGAAGCGCGTGAGCGTGGCGGCGAAAACTTCTTCCTCCTCATTGGTCGGCGCGAACAATTCCTCGCCCGCTTCGACCCGCGCGCCCCACAGCGCGAACATCGTCGCGTCACCGCCATCGTCGAGGATCAGATTGCAGGTTGTATCGCGCTGTCCGTCACTGGCCCAGTCGAAGATGCGCACGACATAGTCCCAATATTCCTCGAGCGTCTCACCCTTGATCGCGAATACCGGAACCCCGCTCGCGGCGATCGCGGCGGCGGCATGGTCCTGGGTCGAAAAAATGTTGCACGACGCCCAGCGGACTTCGGCGCCCAGCGCGGTCAGCGTCTCGATCAGCACTGCGGTCTGGATCGTCATGTGCAGCGAGCCGGTGATCCGCGCGCCCATGAGCGGCTGCGATGCGCCAAATTCCTCGCGCAGCGCCATCAGCCCGGGCATCTCGGTCTCGGCGATATCGATTTCCTTGCGGCCGAAATCCGCGAGCGCGATGTCCTGGATGATATAGTCGTTGAAGCGGGTTTCAGCCAAAGTCGCCACGTCGAGAGCCTTCCGAAGATGATGGTGTGACCCGCGCCCGGGCGCATGGTCGGTGTTCGCCTGCGGCTCCTAGCGCCAAAGGCCCTGGAAAGCAAATATAAGGAAAGCTTTATATGTTCGTTCCTCCCTGCCGCAGATGGGCAGGAATCAGGCGATTCCAGGTTGGCTGGCCAGCAGGCTGGCATCGACACCCTCGGCGCGGAACGCCGCGACCCAGCGCTCATCGGTGGGAGTGTCGAACAGGATCGCCGCATCGCCATTCGCCGGAAACCAGCCGTGGCGGGTCATTTCCTCGTCGAGCTGGCCCTCGCCCCACCCGGCATAACCCAATGCGACCAGATATTGTGATGGTCCGCGCCCTTCGGCGATCGCACGCAGGACGTCGGTCGTGCCGGTCATCGCGCACAGCCCGTTGACGTGAAGCGTATCCTGCCCGCCCCAGTCGCTCGAATGGAGGACGAAGCCCCGGCTTGGCTCGACCGGCCCGCCATGATGGACGGCGCAGTCCGGGGCGACGCCGGGATCGAGCTCAAGTTGTTTGAGCAAAGCGCGCAGGCGAACCCCCGCGCGCTTGTGGCCGATGCCGATCCCGACCGCGCCATTCTCATCATGGACACATAAAGCGATCACCGCGCGCTCGAAGCGCGGATCGGCCATCCCCGGCATCGCCAGCAACAAGCGACCGGACAGGAAGCGCGGTTGGTCCATCGCATCACGATGCTCTGCGGGCGCGCGTCGGGCAAGCCTTGAGACTGTCGTCCGCCGTGCCTATCTGGCGTTTGAACACCCAAGGAGAACAGAGATGACGATCAAAGTCGGTGACCGCATTCCCGAAGTCCAGTTGAGCAAAGCGACCGCCGAGGGGCCGCAGTCGTTGAGCAGCGGCGAGTTTTTCGGCGGCAAGCGCGTTGCTTTATTTGCGGTTCCGGGCGCTTTCACCCCGACCTGCTCGGCGCAGCATTTGCCATCGTTCGTCGAAAAGGCGGCGGATTTGAAGGCCAAGGGCATCGACGAAATCGCCTGCACGTCGGTCAATGACGCATTCGTGATGGGCGCGTGGGGCCAGTCCGACGGGTCGGACGACATCACCATGATAGGCGACGGCAATGGCGAGTTCGCGCAGAATATCGGCCTGACCATGGACGCAAGCGCCTATGGCATGGGCAAGCGCAGCCAGCGCTATTCGATGATCGTCAACGACGGCGTGGTCGAGCAGCTCAATATCGAAGCGCCGGGCGAATATAAAGCGTCGAGCGCCGAGCATATGCTCGAGCAATTATAGGCCGGGCAAGGGCTCGCGGTATTCGCCGCGAGCCCGTTCCTGTCAGCTCACCAGCCGCATTGTTTGCCGCGGTTCTGCTGTTTCAGCCACGCCTGCAACGGCGCAAAATATTCAATCATTGCGGTGCCTGAAATCTCGCGAGTGCCGGTGAAGGCTTCGAGCGCATCGGGCCACGGCTTCGACGCGCCCATCGCGAGCATCGCATTCAGGCGGCGTCCGACTTCCTTGTTGCCGTAGAAGCTGCAGCGCGACAATTGCCCTTTCCACCCGGCCATGTCGCACGCCGATTTGTAGAATTGGAACTGCAGAATCCGGGCGAGGAAGTAGCGCGCATAGGGCGTGCTTGCCGGAATATGATATTTGGCGCCCGGGTCGAAATCGGCTTCGCTGCGCGCAACCGGCGGAACAACACCCTGATACTGGCGCTTCAGATCGACCCAACCCTGATTAAAATTGGTTGGCGCGATCGAGCCGTCGAACACCCCCCAGCGCCATTTGTCGACCATCAGCCCGAACGGCAGGAACGCGACCTTGTCCATCGCCTGGCGCAGCAGCAGGCCGATATCCTTGTCGGCCGACGGGATCTTCGACCGCTCGAGCAGGCCGATCTGCGCCAGATATTCGGGCGTGATCGAC
>JANPMU010000049.1:0-1567 GCA_031427095.1 Sphingomonas sp. | reverse complement strand
ATCGTCGAACGAATACATTTCCTTCGACACGACGTCGGTCGTTTCCCCAAGCGACCGCGCGAACACTGCGGTCGGCTCGATCACCGGGACCTCGACCCGCTTGAACCCATATAATCGGCGCACGCGATCGAACGCCGCGATGACCGCGTGAAAGCGGTCGGCGTCTTCCCCAAGCAGACTTTGTGTCCCCCGGACGGGCTGCGGCGTTTCACTCATCGCGAGCGCCCTTGGCACATTTTTGCGTTTGCAGGGAAGCGCCGCGCGCCTATGCGCCGCATCCATCATGAACATCGACCTCATCCCTGCGGGCGACAATCCGCCGCAAAGCGTCAACGTCGTCATCGAAGTCCCGATCGGCGGCGAGCCGGTCAAATATGAGTTCGACAAGAAATCGGGCGCGATCTTCGTCGACCGGATCCTCCACACCGCGATGCGCTATCCGGCGAATTACGGCTTTATCCCGCAGACCATGGGCGACGACGGCGATCCGCTTGACTGCCTGGTGATGACCCGCTGGCCGCTGATCCCCGGATCGGTCATCCGCGCGCGGCCGGTGGCGGTGCTGTATCTAGAGGACGAGGCCGGCGGCGACGAGAAATTGCTTGCGGTGCCCGAAACCAAGACCTCGCCCTATTACGCCGACGTGATGGAAGGCACCGACCTGCCGAGCATTGTCCTGCAGCAGATCGAGCATTTCTTCACCCACTACAAAGACCTTGAGCCCGAAAAATGGGTCCGGGTCGGCAAGTGGGGCGACGCCGCTGCGGCGCACAAGGTGGTGATCGATTCGATCGCCAGGGCGAACGCCAAGGGGTGAGTGGGCGCATCATTGCGATGAGCGCAGCGATGAAGCAGTTTACTCCGTGTTGCGGATAATGGGGGTCGAAACTCGTGGGGTTCTGGGATGGGACCGCGAGGGTGGCCGGACAATACTGAAGCTGCCATGACTATCCGCGATCGTTCGACGAAAGGGCCTCTCCGGCATGACCAACAGATGTTTTCTCGCCGGGTTAGTCGGGTCCGCGCTGCTCTCCGGCTGCTCACATGTGCCGCCACCCCCGCCCGCACCACGGCCGCCATATACCGAAGGTGACATCACTGCGGGGCCAGCCGAGGTGCGCACGCTGGAGGCGATTGAACGCATTCAGAGGATTGACCCGCAGATTGGCGCGGTGCTCGCGATCGATCCGACCGCCATCGAACAGGCACGCCGAGTTGACCAACGCTATCAGGTGGGCCCGCTCGCGGGGCAGCCGGTGCTGATCAAGGATAATATCGAGGCTGCGGGGCCGCTGCCGACCACTGCGGGCAGCCTCGCGCTGGCCAACAACGTCACCGGCCGCGATGCACCTCTGGTCGCGCGGCTGCGGGCTGCAGGCGCGGTCATCCTGGGCAAAACCAACCTCAGCGAATGGGCGAATATCCGCTCGAGCAAGTCGATCTCGGGCTGGAGCGCGATCGGCGGGCAGACCCGCAATCCCCACGCGCTTGATCGCAACCCGTGCGGCTCGTCGAGCGGCAGCGGCGCCGCGGTCGCCGCCGGGCTGGTCGATCTCGCCATCGGGAC
>JANPMU010000048.1:0-3808 GCA_031427095.1 Sphingomonas sp. | reverse complement strand
ATCGCCGTCATCTCGCGCTCGAACAGAGCGGAGTTAGTGTAGTCGGTTGCGTCGACCACGCTCGGCGGCAAGGGGTATTGTTCCTCGGCTGGCGTCGGAAAGGCACGCGCGGCTTCGGCGTCGAGATGCGCCATCTGCTCATTGGGAAGATCGGTCATGGCTGCCTCGTCATAGG
The DNA here is from genome assembly GCA_031427095.1 of Sphingomonas sp. GTDB lineage: Bacteria > Pseudomonadota > Alphaproteobacteria > Sphingomonadales > Sphingomonadaceae > Sphingomicrobium. The sequence goes on along the minus strand of JANPMU010000048.1, from coordinate 3,633 downwards.
GACGGAGATATTGTTTCGGTCGCCAAGCGCTGGCGCATCATTTCCGCCAGTCGGACCTTTTGCGGCCGCCCGGTCGAGGTCATCGGCACCTCCTGCGCCGTCAGGAACATCAGGTGGCGCGGTACCTTGAACCGCGCGAGACGGTCGGCGCACAGCGCGAGAAGCTCCCCGGCGTCGGGCTGACCCGCCGGATTGGCGACGATGCAAAGACAGCCGACTTCGCCCATCTTCACATCGGGCACGCCGACGGCAAGCGCGAGATCAACCAGCGGATGTTCCTCGACCAGCGCCTCGATTTCCCGCGGCATGACCATCTCTCCGCCGCAGCGATAGGATTCCTTCAGTCGTCCGGTCAGGGTCAGATAGCCGTCTTCGGTCACCCACCCGAGATCACCGCTGTGCAGCCAGCCATCTGCGGTAAAGGCCGCCGCAGTTTCATCGGACTTGAGATAATAGCCGGGAGTGACGATCGGCCCGCGCACGACCAGCTCGCCGAGCGTGCCATGCGGTACCTCTTCGCCGGTTTCGGGATCGATCACCTTGTAGATCGCGACTCGGCCACCGATCGCGGGATCCCCGGCGACATGGGCAAGCTTATAGCATCCGTTGGAGTCGTTCAAACGATCGTCGTCGCCTTCGGGGAGGGTGCAGACGCTCGAGGCGGTGGTTTCGCTCATGCCATAAGCGGTGATGAGCTCGCGCGGCTTGATCAAGGCACGGATATCCCCCCAGATCGTCGGCGGATTGACCCCGCCGCTGTTGAACAGCTGAATCAGGCTCGACGATTCGAAGCCGCGGGTGCGGGCCAGATCGAGCAGGCTGAACATCTGGTTGGGCAAGGCGATGATGTCGGTAACTCGGTATCGCTCGGCGGCAGCGAGAAAGGCGGCGGCGTCAAACACCAGTTGTGAAACAACATGACCCCCCACGAACATCGCGACGACGAGGCATTCGACATAGCCAAAGACATGGTACATCGGCAAAGCGTGCAGGGTCGAGCGTTCATCACCCAGCGCGCGGTGATAGACCGACGAGTAAGCGGCACGCAGGACCATGTCATGGGTCAGGATCACCCCCTTGGGCCGATCTGTCGTTCCCGATGTGTAGAGGATATCGCAAACCGATTGCGCAGTGGCGCCCGCTGCGCGCGCGTCAAGACTCGCGCCCTCGATGCCGTCCCCCAAACCCGCGAGATCGTCGATCGTCCGAACGCCGAGCGGCTGCTCACCGGTCGTCGGCAACACGAAGACACCGCGCAGGCTGGCGAGCGACGCGTCGCCAACGATGCGCCACTCGGGCGCGAAGCGATCGAGATCGGCGAGATAATCATGCCCGCGAAAAACGTCCATGACGAGCAGCAGCACGGCATTCGATTGATCGATGACGTAGCGCAACTCTTCGCCACGCAAATTGAAATTGACCGGAATCGCCACTGCGCCGACGCGGGCAATGGCAAGCTTCAGCGCAACGAACTCGAGGTAATTCGCCATCAGCAACGCGACATGATCGCCGGCCTGGATGCCCGACGCAATCAGCCCGCGGGCGAGACGGCGCGACCATGCCTGGACCTCGCCATAGGTTTTCGTGCCCTGTTCGTTGGTGAAAAAAGGGCGTTCGGGATGACGCGCGGCGGCATCATCGAAAACCTCCTCCAGCCTCCAGCCCGGCCACTCCGGGAAGCGGTTTGCAAACGCCGCTCGCCGTGCCGATATGTCCGGGATCTCCGACATTCCTAACCCTCTGCACTGGACATCAACAAACATTTGTTTCTATGATAATGATGGGGGAGTTGAAAGCAACCTTCCAATCGCCCGCTTTCCGTTATCTCTCGAGGGTACAGCATGGATTTCGCGTTCACCGATGAGCAACAGATGTGGCACGACGTCGTCCACAGCTTCATGGAGAAAGAAGTTGGCCGCGAATACACCCGCGAGCACGACCAGAACCGCGAATTTCCTGACGAGCTTTACCAGAAGGCCACTGAGATGGGGTGGCTCGGGCTGCTGATTCCGGAGGATCAGGGAGGAATGGAGACCGATCCGGTCATGTTCGCAATCTTCTGCGAGGCGATCGGCAAATACAGCCTCGACACTGCCGCCTGCCTGATGACGTCGATGTTTACCGCGACCAATATCGCGAAACACGGCACGCCCGAACAGAAGGAAAAATATCTGACGCCGTTTCTGCGTGGCGAGGTGAAATTTTCGATCTCGATCAGCGAGCCGCAATCGGGCTCCGATGCCGCCGGTGCACGATCAACCGCGAGGGCCGACGGCGACGAATGGGTGCTGAACGGCAACAAAGTATGGTGCTCGGGGGCGCAACTGCCGAACGCCGTGATCCTCGTTTTGGCGCGCACCAGTGACGACCGCTACAAGGGCTTCAGCCTGTTCCTCGTGCCCAACACAACGCCGGGCCTGCAGCTCAAGAAGATGGATACGATCGTCCGCCGAAGCCTCGGAACAACCGAGTTTTTCATGGACGATCTGCGCATTCCCAAGACCAATTTGATCGGCGAGGTCGGCAAGGGCTGGCAATATATCGGCGAGCACCTCGATCTCGAGCGCCTGAGCATCGCCGCGTCCCAGGTGGGCAATGCCCGCACCGCGCTCGACGACACGATCCGCTACACCAAGGATCGCCAGGCGTTCGGACGCAGCCTGTCGTCGTTCCAGGTCCTCAAGCACCGCATGGCTGACGACGAGATCCAACTCAGCGCGGCGCGGCTGATGGTTTATTCGGCCGCGTGCAAGCTCGCGCGCGGCGAGAAGGCGTCGAAAGAGGTGTCGATGGCCAAGGTGTTTTGCGTCGATACGCTGTTCAATATCGCTTTCAACGGCATGCAGGCGCTCGGCGGGTATGCGCAACTCCCCGAATATGACATGGAACGCTATTTCCGCGAGGCTAAGCATGGCATGGTCGGCGGTGGTACAAATGAAATACAACGCAGTATCATCGCAAAGGCTATGGGACTCTGATCCCGGCTCGTCGTAATGTTCAAATCCGCAAAAACTAAAATCAGGGCCGGCATGCCACCAGGTGAAGCGATCCGCCCGAAATCCTCGATCATCAATGCATCCGTCCGGCTGTTCGGCCAGCAGGGCTATACGGGCACATCGATGCGCGACATCGCCAAGGCGGTTGGTGTGCTGCCGGGCAGCCTCTACGCCCACATCGATAGCAAGGAGACGTTGCTGCTTGAAATCGTCGATGAAGGGATCACGAGGTTTCTCGCCGCGGTCGAACCGATCGTCGACTTGCCGCTCGGCGCTGACGATCGGCTGCGGCGAGCGATCCGCGCGCATGTCGAGGAGGTGGCGGAGAATCCGGAGCGGTCGCTGGTGGTGTTCCATCAATGGCGATTCCTTGGCGAGCCCAATCTGGCCGCCGCGATCGTCAAGCGTCGCCGCTATGAGAGCGCGTTCGTGAAAATCTTCGAAAGCGGAGTCGCCGAGGACTTATTCGAGAAAACGCTCAACAAGCGAGTCGCGGTTCTGACCATCCTCGGCGCGCTCAATTGGACGCCCGAATGGTATTCCGCCGGAGGCCCCGCCACGGCATCGGAGCTGGGCGACATGATGGCAGACTCGCTGCTGTCAGGGCTTTTCGTGCGCCGCTGAGGCAATTCGTCCC